>NZ_JBHTST010000108.1:0-30315 GCF_042794995.1 Streptomyces sp. NPDC056503 | reverse complement strand
GCGCCGGGCCCCTCCCCCCTGTCGCTAGAGCAGCTCCCTGAGCCGCTCCGCCAGCAGGTCCCAGCGCCACTTCTCCTCCACCCAGGCACGGCCGCGCTCGCCCATGCGGGCGCGCAGGGCGGGGTCCAGGAGGAGGGTGGTGACGCGGTCGGCGGTGTCCTCGGCGGACTCGCCGCGGACGACCCAGCCGGTCTCGCCGTCGAGGACGGCGTCCGGGGCGCCGCCGGAGTCGCCGGCCACGACCGGCAGTCCGGTCGCGGACGCCTCCAGGTAGACGATGCCGAGGCCCTCGACGTCGAGGCCGCCGCGGCGGGTGCGGCAGGGCATCGCGAAGACGTCGCCGGCGCCGTAGTGGGCCGGCAGCTCGGACCAGGGCACGGCGCCGGTGAAGCGCACCGAGGCGGCGACGCCGGTCTCGGCGGCGAGCCGGCGCAGGTCCTTCTCGTAGGGGCCGCCGCCGACGATCAGCAGGACCGCGTCGGGCACCTGCCGCAGGATCCGGGGCAGGGCGCGGATCAGGGTGTCCTGGCCCTTGCGCGGGACGAGCCGGGAGACGCAGACCACGACCGGGCGGTCGGTGAGGCCGAGGCGGGCCCGGACCTCGTCGCCGCCGGAGCCGGGGTGGAAGGTCTTCTCGTCGACGCCGGGCGGCAGCTGCACCATGCGGTCCGCGGCGGCGGGGGTGAGGGCGGAGGCGATCCGGGAGCGGGTGTACTCGCCGAGGTAGGTGATCGTGTCGGTGCCCTCGCCGATCCGGCGCAGCAGTTGCCGGGCCGCGGGCAGCTGGGCCCAGCCGGCCTCGTGCCCGTGGGTGGTGGCGACCAGCCGCTCGGCGCCGGCCCGGCGCAGCGCGGGCGCCATCAGCCCGAGGGGCGCGGCGGCGCCGAACCAGACCGACTCACAGCCGTGTTCGCGCAGCAGCGCGGTGGCCCTGGCGGTCACACGTGGTGTGGGCAACAGCATGGTGGTGCGGTCCCGGACAACCGTGAAAGGCTGTTCCGCGTCGAACAGAGCGGTGGCCTCCGCGCCTTCGCGGCCTCGCTTCCAGGTGGAGGCGTAGACCACGAGCCGGTCGGGGTCCAGTCGCAACGCCATGTTGTGCAGGAACGCCTGGATTCCGCCAGGACGCGGCGGGAAGTCGTTCGTTACGATCAGGGTCTTGTGCATCGTGACAGACAGTACGTGATGGCACGCGGCCGCACCCTACGCCCGGCACCACCCCTCTCCGCGCGAGCGGACCGACAGGACAGGAACAGGACAGGTATGACGGGCGCAGTGGAGATCGGCTCACGCACGGCTGGGCGGCTGCGGGAGTTGCGTCTTCCGCTGGGCCTGTGGGCCCTGACCAGGGTCGTCCTCCTGGTGTGCGTCTTCAAGATCGTGGTCGTGCCGGGTCCCGACGTCACCAGCGACGTGGAGCAGATCTACCAGAGCTGGTACGAGGTCCTGAAGACCGGCACGTACCCGCAGGACGACGTGACCTGGCAGTACCCGCCGGCCGCGGCCCTCGCGATCCTCTCCCCCGCCCTGCTGCCGTTCCTGAACTACTCGGCCGCCTTCTTCGTGCTGGCCTTCCTCTGCGACGCCGTCGTCTTCGGGCTGCTCGTGTACACGGGCGGCCGGCCGGGCCGGTCGACGCGGGGCGCGTGGCTGTGGCTGGCGGCGGTGCCGCTGATGGGCCCCACCGCGTACGCCCGCTACGACATCATGGTCACCGCCGTCGCCGTGGTGGGGCTGCTCGCCGCGATCCGCAGCCCGCGCGTGCTGGGCGCGCTCGCCGGGTTCGGCGCGGCGCTGAAGGTGTGGCCGGCGCTGATCCTCGCGGGCACCCCGAAGGGCCGGGCGACCTGGCGGTCCTGGCCGGTGGCGGCCGGCACGGCGGTGGGCGTGCTGGTGCTGTGCATGGCCTGGATGCCGGGCTCGCTGGCCTTCCTCTCCTTCCAGAGCGAGCGGGGCACGGAGGTCGAGTCGCTGGGCGCGATGGTCTTCCACGTGGCCCGGCACTTCGGCTGGGACGGCGAGGCCCGGATGAACTACGGCTCGATCGAGTTCCTCGGCCCGTACGTGTCCTGGGTGTCGAAGGGCGCGATGGCGCTGACGGTGGCGGCCTTCGGCTGGCTGCTGCTGTGGCGGTTCAGGGCGCGCCGCTTCACCTCCTCGACGGTGGCGGACGCGGCCTTCGTCGCGGTGCTGCTCTTCACCGCGACGAGCCGGGTGATCTCCCCCCAGTACATGATCTGGCTGGTCGGTCTGGCGGCGGTCTGCCTGGTGTACCGCTCCAGCCGGATGCGGACGCCCGCGTACCTGATCCTGTGGGCGACGGCGGTGACGCAGTTCGAGTTCCCGGTCTGGTTCTCCCACGTGACGCAGAGCGACTGGCTGGGCGTCGGCGTGCTGTTCCTGCGCAACGGCCTGCTGATAGCGGCGACCCTGATGGCCTGCCGGATCCTGTGGAAGCACACGGTCACCGAGGCCGGGACGGTCATCCCGGTCCCGGAGGGTCAGCCGGAGCCCGAGAAGGTGCTGACCCGCTCGGCCTGAGCGGCGCGCGCGGTACGGCGGTGCAGCACCGCCAGCGCGCCGCACTGCGCGGCCATGGCGAGCGTCATGGCCAGGCAGACGCCGGGCAGCCCGAGTCCTGACAGGGCGAGGGCGAGCGGCAGCTGGAGCAGGACCCCGGCGACGGTGATCCTGGCCAGGTACGGGCTCGCCCCCGCGCCCTCGAAGACCCCCGCGGCGGCGATGTACGCGCCCATGAGGGGCAGGTGGCCGGCGAGGCAGCGCAGGAAGAGCGCGCCCGCCGAGACGACCTCGGGCCCGGCCCCGAAGAGCCGCATCAGCCCGTCGGCGCCGGCCCACAGGAGCGCGGCGAAGCCCGCCCCGAGCACCGCCCCGAGCAGGGTCGCGGCCCGGGCGACGGCCCCCCGCCCGCCGGTCCCGGCGCCGAGCAGGTGGGCGGTGTGGATGGCGGCGGCCTGGCGCACGGCGTAGAAGGCCATGGTGGCGACGTACATGCCCTTGGTGGCGATGCCGTAGGCGGCGGTCTCGGTGACGCCGAGCCGGGCGACCACGGCGACGAGGGCGAGCGCGCCGGCCATCCGCACGGTGAAGTCGGCGGCCATCGGCAGTCCGGTGGCGGCGGTGCGGCGTGCGGCCGCGCCGGCGCTCCCGGCGGGCGCGGTGGCCCGGGCGGCCCTGAGCAGCGGGTTCCGGCGCAGGACGACCACTCCGGCGGCGAGGGCGGCGGTGCGGCCGAGGACGGTGGCGACGGCGGCGCCGGGCACTCCGTACGCGTGGATGAGGAACGGGTCGAGGACCAGGACCAGGCCGTTGGCGAGGAAGGCGAGCCGCATGGGGGTGCGGGTGTCGCCGGCGCCCTTGAGGATGCCGTCGAGGACGTTCCCGGCGAAGAAGACGGCCGTGCCGGGGAGCGAGACGGCGAGGTAGGCGACGGTGAGGCGGTACGCGTCCCCTCCGCCGGTCCCGGCCCCGCCTCCCCCGCCCAGGAGCAGCGCGGCGAGCGGTTCGCGGAGCAGGAAGCCACCGAGGGCGACGGGCGGGACGAGCAGGGCGCAGAGGGCGGCCCCGCCCCGGACGGCGGTGCGGACGGCCCCGGGGTCGGCGGCGCCCCGGGCCCGGGCGACGAGCACGGTGGTGCCGGAGCCGGCCATCAGGACGACGCCGAGGAGCAGGTTCTCGACGTTGGTGGCGAGGGCGACGGCGGCGACCGCGTCCCCGCCGAGCCGGGCGACCCAGACCATGTTGACGATCCCGGCGGCGACGCCGGCGAGCAGCTCCAGATAGACCGGCCCGCCGAGCCGGACGAGCGTGCGGCGGTGGCTCCCCTGTGCCCCCATGGATTCCCCCTCTTTTCGATATACCTCGATTCGAGGCACCTCGAAAAGAGGTAGCATGCGGGGACGAGCGAGGACAAGCGTGGAAGGAGGACGTCCGGTGCTGGAACTGTCGATCCTGGGCTTCCTGTACGAGCGGCCGCTGCACGGGTACGAGCTGAAGGAGCGCATCCAGGCGCTGAGCGGCCACGTCCGCCCGGTCAGCGACGGCGCCCTCTACCCGGCGATCAACCGCCTGGTGAGGAACGGCCTGGTGGAGAGCCGCACCGAGCCCGGCGCCGGCGCCGCGCCCCGCCGCACCCTCTCGCTCACCCCGGAGGGCCGCGCCGGACTGCTCGACCGGCTCCGCTCCCCCAAGGACGTCGAGATCACCGACGGCCAGCGCTTCTTCACCCTGCTGACCTTCCTCGGCCTGCTGTCCGACCCGGCCGAGCAGGCCGCCGTCCTCCGCCGCCGCCAGGCCTTCCTGCTGACCCCCGCCAGCTTCTTCTACGAGGACGGCGCCCCGGCCACCGTCGAGGCGGAGCCGGACCTCTTCCGCCGCGGCATGCTCCGGATCGCCCGTGCGACCGGCACCGAGGAGAAGGCCTGGCTCGCCGAGGCCCTCGCGGAACTCGACGCCCTCGGTCAGCCGAGCTGAACCCGCAGGTACGCCCGCCAGTCCGCCGTGAACTCCTCCGGGGTCGTGTCCAGCACCTTCCGCAGGGCGCTCTCCACCGCGCCCTCCCGGCCCGGGTGGGCGCCCACCTCCCGGTAGAAGGCGGTCAGCCGGTCCTCGCCCCAGCGATCGGCGATCATCGCGCAGGCCAGCCAGCCGCTCTCGTAGGCCCGGGCCAGGGCGTCGCCGTCGCCCTCGAAGCCGAAGTCGGCGTCCTCGGGGAGCACGGCGGGCACGTCCCCGGCCCGCACGGCCCGGCGCAGCTCGGGGGCGGCCTCGGCGGGGGTGCGGCCGCCGCCCCGGTAGGCGGCCCAGTCCGCGAAGCCCTCGGAGAGCCAGACCGGGGTGGCCGGCGAGGTGTGGGCGCGGGTGGCGACGTGGACGGTCTCGTGGGTGAGGATCAGCTCCCGGCCGAAGTCGCCGAGCACCCCGTACGCCTCCGGGTTGACGATCACCCGGTCCGCGGGCGCGTCCGCGCGGCGCCCGGTCTCACCGGTGGTGACGGCCGCTATCCCCCGGTACTGCGAGCCGTCCACCGCGAGCAGCCCGCCCATGTCGTCGAGCGAGGCGGGGACGAGGACCAGCACCCGGCGGGCCCACCCGGGACGCCAGACCGCGTCGACGGCGGGCACCGCCCGGTCGGCGAGCCGGGCGATCTCGGCGAGCCGCTCCCGGTCCTGGCCGACGCCGAGGACGAGCGAGCGGGCGCCGCGCACCGCGGTGACCTCGCCCTGCTCCCAGAGGCGCACCGGGGCGCCCTCCGCGGGCCGCTCCCCGGTGACGTACCAGCGTCCGTCCCGCTCGGCGAGGTCGACGACCCGGCCGGAGTCCAGGGACCCGCGGTCGTACCCCTCGACGCGGTGGCCGCGCTCGACGCGGGCGGTGAGCCGGCCCTCTCCGGTCCGGTCGACGCCGGTGACGCGGTAGGACCAGTCGGCGAGCGGCACGGCGGCGAGCCGGCGGAACTCGGTGCGCGCGGCGGAGCGGTACGAGGGGGCGACGGCCGCCAGCCAGGCGGTCTCGTCGCGGTCGAGGAGGGCCTCGGCGTGCCGGTCGAGCAGGGCCCGCACCTCGCGGAGGGCCGGGTCGGCGGGGCGGGCGGCGGTGGAGCAGCCGACGAGCGCGGCGAGGGCGAGGAGGAGGGCGAGCAGCGCGGCTCCCGGCCGTCGCGCTCCGCACCCCTGTTCCACCACGCATCAGATCGTACGGAAGGGTGACGGGGTCGCGCCTCCCGGAGCCGGGCGGCGGCCTCAGGGCCGGGTCACCGTCACGTGGGACATCATGTTCACCGGGTCGTAGCGGACCCGGGCGCCCGGGTAGGGGGCGTGGATGACCTGCCCGTTCCCGGCGTAGATGGCGACGTGGCTGGCGTCGCCGCGGTACGTGACGAGGTCGCCGGGCTGCGCCTGGGAGAGCGGCACCTGCCGCCCCGCCTGCCGCTGGGCGGCCGAGGTGCGCGGCAGGCTGATCCCGGCCTGCCGGTACGACCAGACCATCAGCCCCGAGCAGTCGAAGGCGGTCGGGCCGGTCGCGCCCCAGACGTACGGCTTGCCGACGGCGCTGCGGGCGGCGAGCACCGCGGCGGCGGCCCGCGAGTCGGCCGGGCCGAGGTCGGCCGGCGGCGGCAGCTCCTCGGCGGGGCCGTCGGCCCGGCCGCCGGAGCGGGAGGCCCGCTCGTAGTCGGCGCGCTCGGCCGCGGTGAGGGAGGCGAGCAGCCGGCGGGCCTCGGCGAGCTTGCGCTCCACCGACCGCTTGTGGCGGGCCACCTCGGCGCGGCTGCGCTCCAGCTCGCCGAGGGCGGTGCGGGCCTCGGCGCGCTCCTGGTCGAGCCGGCGGCGCTCCCGCCGGAGCTCGGTGAGGGCGGCGCTCTGCCGGGCGGTGACCCGGTCGAGGGCGGAGGCCCGGTCGAGGTAGCTGTCCGGGTCGGAGGAGAGCAGCAGGACCAGGGCGGGGTCGAGGCCGCCCGAGCGGTACTGGGCGCCGGCGAGCGAACCGAGGGCGCCCCGCATCCGGTTGATGCGCTCCTGGCCCCGGGCGAGGCTGTCCTGGGCCTGGCCGACCTTGCGGCGCAGGGCGTCGGCCTTCTCGTCCGCCCGGTTGTACCCCTCGGCGGCGCGCTCGGCCTCCTCGTAGAGCCGGTCGACCGTGGCGCGGGTGGCCTCGGTGCCGGCGCCCGGGTCGGCGCTCGCGGGGACGGCACCGAAGGAGGCCGCCGCGGTGGCCGCGGCGGCTGCGGTCAGGACGGTGACCCGGACGGGTCGGCGGTGGGAGGCCACGGCTCGTCGCTCTCCGATCGGCTCGTGCGGACTGGCGCGGCAGACAGTAGCCGCTCCCCCGGTCACGTCCAACGAAGGTGCCGGACACACAAAATGACGCCCCGCCGGAGATCACAAGGTCACCGGCGGGGCGTCAGGTCAGTACGGGGTGCGGCGAACCACCCGTTCGGGCGGCACGCCGGGCGGGTCAGCCGCCTATGCGGACACCGAACTGGAAGGTGCCCATGTAGTTCATCGACTCGTAGCGGACCACGGCGCCCGGCTTGGGGGCGTGCAGGATCGTGTTGTTGCCCGCGTACAGGCCGACGTGCGACAGGCCGTTGAAGAAGACCAGGTCGCCGGGCCTGAGCTGGCTGCGGCCGATCTTGGTGCCGTCGTTCTGCTGGGTGTAGGTGACGCGGGAGAGGCGGACGCCGGCCTGGCGGTAGGCCCACTGCGTCAGGCCGGAGCAGTCGTAGGCGTACGGACCCTCCTGGCCGGACTGGTACGGCTTGCCGAGCTGGGTGGCGGCGGCCGAGAGGGCGGCGGCGCCCAGGCCGCTGGCCGGGACCTCGTTGCCCAGGTCGACGCGCTCGCCGGCGGCGCGGCTGGCGCGCTCCGCCTGCTCCTGCTCCTGCTGCTGGATGCGGGCGCGCTCCTCGGCGGTGAGGGTGTTGAGGAGCTTGCGGGCGTCGGCGAGCTTGCTCTGGACCTTGCGCTTCTTCTCGCCGAGCGTCTTGCGGACCTCTTCGAGGTCGGCGAGCTTGGCGGTGGCCTCGGCGCGCTGCTGGGCGAGGGTGCGCTGCTTGTCCTGGATGGAGGCGAGGACGTCGGCCTGCTGGTCGGTGACCCGGCCGATGGCGGACGCCTTGTCCAGGTAGTCGTCCGGGTTCGAGGAGAGGAAGAGCTGGAGCGCCGGGTCGATGCCGCCGGAGCGGTACTGGGCGCTGGCGACCGAACCGATCTGGTCCCGGAGGGTGTTCAGCTCCTGCTGACCACGCGCCACCCGGTCCTGGATCTGGCCGATCTCCTTCTGCAGCTTGCCGCGGCGCTCCTCGGCCAGGCTGTGCTGCTCCGTGGCCTCCTCGGCCTCGTGATAGAGCTTGTCGACCTTCGACTTGACTTCGTCGATCTTCGGCTTGGGGGCCGCCTGGGCTCCGGTCTGGGCGGAGAACGCGACGGCGGCGGCCGCGGTCGCGGTGAGCACGGTCACACGGGTGCGGCTCGGCTGCTTGGGTCGACGGTGGGACGCCACGAAGGCGAGCTCCTTCTTCCTCGAGCCGCCCGGCCGGTCAGGGGCAGGCGGTTCCTCCACGGACCGCCCTGATGGGTGATCAACCGCGCGAAGGTTCGAGCCCCGACCCTAGTGACCAAGTTGTGATCAGTTCAAATCCCGCTGGCAAAAAACTCGCCCACGCAGCACTTTATTTACACGCATCAC
The DNA here is from genome assembly GCF_042794995.1 of Streptomyces sp. NPDC056503. Lineage (NCBI taxonomy): Bacteria > Bacillati > Actinomycetota > Actinomycetes > Kitasatosporales > Streptomycetaceae > Streptomyces > Streptomyces sp. NPDC056503. The sequence continues at coordinate 22,107 of NZ_JBHTST010000108.1, read as the reverse complement.
ACCGCGTGTGACCACCACTTGACGGACCGCCGTCCAGAAATCGGGCATAGAACACAAGAGTTGCGAGCCGGGCGAGTCGTCACGAGAGGCGCGAAAGGCGCTTGAGGAGCAAAGCCGAAGCCACCGGCCGCGCACCGGCCTTCGCGACGCCGTCCGCCACCTCGCGGTCGGTGGAGACCACGACGACCGGCCGGCCCGGCGGCTCCGCCCTGACCAGCTGGCGGATCAACTCGTCGGCCGTGACCCCGGGCTTGGAGAAGAGCACCCGCACCCCGCGCGGCGGCGCGAGGAGCACCGGCGCGGCCAGCTCCGCCCCGTCGAAGACACAGGTGACCTCGGCGCCCGAACGGGCCGCGAGGGCGGAGAGCCCGCCGAGCAGCCGCAGCCGCTGCTTCTCCAGCGGCATCGTCGGGTAGCCGGTCTTGGTGACGTTGTAGCCGTCGACGACGAGATGGGTCTGCGGCAGCTCCAACAGCTGGTCCAGCAGGGCCGGATCGGTCTCCGACAGGGCGCGGGCCGCGATGTCCTTCGGGGACATCCGCCCCGGCTCCACCGCGTCCACCGTGTCCGCCGGGTGCACCGACACCGGCGGCAGGGCGAGTTCGCGCCGCAGCCCCTGGGCCGCGTCGAGCACGGTGTCCAACAGCAGCCGCAGCCGCATGTCCTCCACCGAGCGCCCCTCGCGGGCGGCCCGGCGGCTCGCCTCCAGGCCCGCCTCGGCCTCGCCCAGCCGGGCCTTGAGCCGCCGGGACTCGCTCTCCGCGGCGGACACCTGGGAGGCCGACTCGGAGCGGACGGCCTCGATCTCGGCCTGGGCGCGGCGCAGCGCCGCCTCACCGCGCTTCACGTCGCTCTGGGCGCTGCGCAGCTTGCGGTGAAGCGATTCGGCTTCCTTGCGGGAGGCCTCCAGGTCGTGCCGGAGCTGCTCGGTCTCGTCCCTGGTCCGCTCGCGGGCGGCGGCCAGCTCCTCGCGGAGCCGCTCCACCTCGCGCCGGCCCGCCTCGTCGGCGCGTTCGGCGTCGGCGCGCTGGACCTCCTCGCCGGCGGCGGCCACCAGCTTGGCCCAGCCCGTCGGGCGGAGCACGTAGGCCGCCGCGGCCACGTCGACGGGGTCGGCGGCGGCGGGCGGGGTGCCGGTCTCCACGGCCTCGGCCAGCTCCGGCTGGGCCTGCTTGAACCGTTCGCCGATCCGCTGCCGGAAGAGCGGATCGCCCTCCAGGGCGGCGGCCATGGCGTTGCCGGCGAACTTGGCGCGCCGGCTCGCGGTGAAGCGGGCGTACTGACGCAGGGGGGCGGGCAGCTCGGCGACGGTCAGGCCCCCGAAGGCGTCGGCGACCAGGGCGATCACTCGCCGCCGTACCCCCTCCGGCAGGGGATGGTCGAGCGTCTCGGCAGCGTCACCTGCCGCGCCGGCCGGTTCGCCACCGTGCGCGGGCTGCTCCACGATCCGTCACCCCTACTGTCGTCGGCGCCGTCCGTCAGGACTCGACGCCCGGCTTGTCCACCAGCTCGATCTGGTCCACCGCGTTGCACCAGCGGCAGCGGACCGACTCGATGGTCTCACTGACCACCTCGCGCTCCTCGACCTTGGGCTCCCCGGCGAGGTCCAGATGGACGTACTCGACGACCTTGGACGAGCGCGTCACGTCGAAGCGGGTCAGGTTGCCGCACAGGGTGCAGCGCCAGCGGGTCGCGTCGGTCGGCAGGGGAACCGTCGTCATGGTGCCGTCCTTCTTCCTGTCGTGGTGGTACCAGGTACGGGAGCCGCGGTGCGCCGTCGGACTGCGGTGCTCGATCCCGTAACCCTACGGCCTCACCGGACGGCGCCCGGCCCGGCGAGGCACTCTGTCCACTTCGTCCCTCTTGGGCCATGATCTGTCCATGATCGACTGGCGAGGCACGGCCCTGGGCGCCTGTCGCGGCGTCCGTACCGGACCCGCGGTGACCTACGGACTGATCGCCGCCTGCTGTCTCCTCTTCATTGTCAGCCCGGTCTCCGGACTGAACCCGTCGTACGGGACCGGGGACGAGGTGCTCGCGGCGCAGAGCGCGTACTTCCGGCGCTGGGGGGTGGTGCCGGCCGAGCTGACGCGGGGCGACCCCGACGCCCTCCTCACCCCCTTCACCGCCCTCTTCGTGCACGGCGGCTGGCTCCACCTGCTCGGCAACATGCTCTTCCTCTGGGTCTTCGGGGCGATGGCCGAGGAGCGGATGGGGCACGTCGAGTTCGCCCTCTTCTACCTGGGCACCGGCTACCTCGCCCTGCTGGGCTACGCGGTGGCGCACGCCGACAGCGAGCAGACCCTGGTGGGGGCCTCGGGGGCGATCTCCGCGGTGCTCGGGGCCTTCCTCTTCCTCTTCCCCCGCTCCCGGGTCACCAGCCTCTTCCCCTTCCTCTTCTTCCTGCCGCTGCGCTTCCCGGCCTGGGCGGTGCTCGTCTTCTGGTTCACGCTCCAGTGGCTGGCCGCCCGCGCGGCCGGCGCGGGACCCGGGGTCGCCTACCTGGCCCACGTCGTGGGGTTCTCCGTCGGCTTCCTCTACGCCTGGGTGCGGTTCCGGGGTGGGGATAGAGTGAAAACCCCAGCAGCGGCGACCGAGGGAGACAGCCAGCCGTGATCACCGCGATCGTCCTCATCAAGACCAGCGTGGACCGCATCCCCGAGATCGCCGAGTCGATCGCCGCGCTCGACAACGTCAGCGAGGTCTTCTCGGTGACCGGCACGTACGACCTCATCGCGATGGTCCGGGTGCCGCGCCACGACGACCTGGCCGAGGTCATCCCCGGCCGGATCAGCAAGATCCCGGGCGTCGAGGGCACCGACACCCACGTCGCCTTCCGCACCTACTCGCAGCACGACCTGGAGGCGGCCTTCGCCATCGGTCTGGAGTCCTGACCGGGAGGCGTCGCCGGACGGATCGAGCGGTGCGCCGCCGACCGGCCCCGGTGGCCGGGAAGGCGGCGGTGGCCCCGGACGGAGTCCGGGGCCACCTTCGTGCTCGTTCGTACTTGCCTTCGAGGAATGAACTCCCCGCCCGGTCCCCCGCCCGCGGCGGAGGACCGTCAGCCGCGGTCGGGGACGCAGCGGCCGTCCTCCGTGCGGTACTTCCACTGGGCGCCGTCGCGGACCAGCTCCCGCACGGCGCCGACGAAGCGCTCGACGTGCTCGTCCGGCGTACCGGCGCCGAAGCTGACGCGGATGGCGTTGAGGGACCTCTCGCCCGGGGCCGCCGGCTCGGGGGCGCCGCACTCGCCCGGGTCCTGCGGGTCGGAACCGAGGAGGGTCCGGACGAGGGGGTGGGCGCAGAAGAGGCCGTCGCGGACGCCGATGCCGTACTCGGCGGAGAGGGCCGCGGCGAAGTGGGAGCTGTTCCAGCCCTCCACCACGAAGGAGATGACGCCGACGCGCGGAGCGTCGTCGCCGAAGAGGGAGAGGACCCGCACCTCGGGGACCTCGGCGAGCCCGGCGCGGACGGTGTCGACGAGGTGCCGCTCGCGGGCGACGAGGGTGTCGAAGCCGGCCTCGGTGAGGGCCCTGCAGGCGGAGGCGATGGAGTAGACGCCGATGACGTTCGGGGAGCCGGCCTCGTGGCGGGCGGCGGTGGTGTGCCACTCGACGTCGACGCCGCCGGCCCCCTCCCCGCTGACGCGTCGCGTCACCGTGCGGGAGGCACCGCCGCCCGCCAGGTAGGGCTCGGCGGCCTGGAGCCAGTCGGCACGGCCGGCCAGCACTCCGGAGCCGAAGGGCGCGTACAGCTTGTGCCCGGAGAAGGCGACCCAGTCCACGTCGAGCTCCTGCACGGAGACCGGGTGGTGGGGGGCGAGCTGGGCGGCGTCGAGGACGATCCGGGCGCCGTGCGCGTGGGCGGCGGCGGCCAGTTCGCGGACCGGCCACAGCTCGCCGGTCACGTTGGAGGCGCCGGTGACGCAGACCAGGGCGGGACCGTACGGCTCGCGGTCGGCGAGGGCCCGCTCCAGGGTCTCGACGGCCTGGGCGGGAGTGCGCGGCGCGTTGAGGTACGTCACCCGGGCATCGCGCCACGGCAGCAGGGAGGCGTGGTGCTCGGTCTCGAAGACGAAGACCTGGCAGCCGGCGGGGACCACCTGGGCGAGCAGGTTGAGCGAGTCGGTGGTGGAGCGGGTGAAGACGACCTGGTCGTCCTCGCGGCAGTCGAGGAACTCGGCGACGGTGGCGCGGCTCTGCTCGAAGAGGTCGGTGGAGAGCTGGGAGAGGTAGCCGGCGCCGCGGTGGACGCTGCCGTAGTACGGGGCGTAGGCGGCGACGTCGTCCCAGACGCGCTGGAGGGCGGGGGCACTGGCCGCGTAGTCGAGGGCCGCGTAGCTCACCTCGCCGCCGGTGACGAGCGGGACGGTGACGTCACGGCCGAGGACGGGCAGCGGGCCGGTGCAGCAGGCGTCGGCGGAGTCGGCGGCGGTCTCGGTGGCGGCGGTGACGGCAGTGACGGCGGCGGCGTTCGGGCGTGCGGACATGGCGGTATCTCCCGGCGGTACAGGCGAGTGGCGTGAAGGACCCGCCGGGCGGCGTCGCGAAACGGCGCGCCACGTACGGGTGGGGACCTCGACGCGCGACGAGAGAGGTAAGGAAGGAAGGCCGCACGGAGGTGGGAAAAAGGGGCCGGAGGCCCTATCGCATTCGCTTGCTCACGAGACCGCTCCCTTGAGGACCAGGACCCCAGGGATGGCGCAAGGGGTCCGCGCTTGCCGAGGACCTTGCTGTCCACGGCCTGGTCTTCACCCGGGGCACCCCGCCACGGACGGAGGGTTGCCGGACAGCCAGCCGGGGCTTGAGGGCTGTCACTCATGACCTGTAGCCGAACGTATGCCACCGCTCGCGGTCCGCGCAACCCCGTCCGCATACCGGAACGGGGCTCGCGCGGACCGCGAGGACCTAGGCGTTGCTGGCGGCGATCCAGCGGTCCAGGGTCGCGCGGGCGGCCCCGGAGTCGATCGACTCGGCGGCCCGCGCCATCCCGGCGCTCAGCCGCTCCGCGAGGGTGCCCTCGCCGGGGTCCAGGGCGGTGAGCGCCGCCGCCGCGTTGAGCAGCACCGCGTCCCGGACCGGACCGGTCTCGCCGGCGAGGAGCCGGCGGGCGACGTCGGCGTTGTACGAGGCGTCGGCGCCGCGCAGCGCCTCCAGGGGCACGAGGTCGAGGCCCACGTCACGCGGGTCGAAGACCTCCGGGCGGACCGCGCCGTCGCGGACCACCCAGACCCGGGAGGTCGAGGTGGTGGTCAGCTCGTCGAGGCCGTCGTCACCGCGGAAGACGAGGGCGGAGTTGCCGCGCTCGGCGAGCACCCCGGCGACGATCGGCGCCATCCGCGGGTCGGCGACGCCGACGGCCTGGGCCTTCACCCGGGCCGGGTTGGTGAGCGGGCCGAGCACGTTGAAGGTGGTGCGGATGCCGAGCTGGCCGCGGGCGGCGGCCACGTGCCGCAGCGAGGGGTGGAACTTCACCGCGAAGCAGATGGTGATGCCGGCCTCCTCGGCGACCTCGGCCACCCGGGCGGGGGTGAGGTTGAGGTTGATGCCGAGCTTCTCCAGGACGTCGGAGGAGCCGGAGGCGGAGGAGGCGGCCCGGTTGCCGTGCTTGACGACCTTCGTGCCGGTGCCGGCGACGACGATCGAGGCCATCGTGGAGATGTTGACGGTCTTGGCGCCGTCGCCGCCGGTGCCGACGATGTCGACGGACGGTCCCGGCACCTCGATCGTGTTGGCGTGGGCGTACATCGTCCGGACGAGCCCGCTGATCTCCTCCACGGTCTCGCCCTTGGCCCGCAGCGCGACCATGAAGCCGGCGATCTGGGCGTCGGTCGCCTCGCCGCTCATGATCAGGTCCATCGCCCAGGCGGTGTCGTCGGCGGAGAGGTCCTGCCCTTCGAGCAGTCCGTTGAGGAGGACGGGCCAGGAGCGGCCCGCCGTGGTAGGTCCTCCAGCGGGGGTCACAGCGCTCATGGCAGCTCCTGATGATCGTGCGTCGGATACGGGGTCCAGCCTATCGATCCACGGGTACGGCAAAGAGCCCCGTCCATCGAATGGACGGGGCTCTCGCCGTGGCGACCTATGTCAGGAGGTCAGGAGGTCTCAGTGGTGGCCGTGGCCGCTCTGGATCTCCTTGTACTCCTCCAGGGTGGGCTTGGCGACCTGGTTGTCGTCGCCGTAGTAGCCCTTGTTGAGCTTGACCCGGAGCTTCTCCATCGCGCCGATCTTCCGCTGGACGCCGTTCTCGTCGACGGCCGGCGGCAGCGCGGCGGGCTCGTACTGCTCGTGCGCGGTGAGCTTGTACAGCTCGCCCTGGCTGAGCGGCTCGTGGACCTCGACGAACTCACCGTGCGGCAGGCGCTTGATGATGCCGGACTCGCGCCCGTGCAGCACCTTGTCCTTGTCCCGGCGCTGGAGGCCGAGGCAGATCCGCTTGGTGGCGATGAACGCGATGACCGGGCCGACGAAGAAGAAGATCCGCACGAACCAGGTGATCGAGTTGATCGACAGGTGGAAGTGGGTCGCCCAGAGGTCGTTTCCACCACCGATGAGCATGATCATGTACGCGGTGATCCAGGCGACACCGAAGGCGGTGCGCGTCGGAGCGTTGCGCGGGCGCTGCGCGATGTGGTGCTCGCGCTTGTCGCCCGTGATCCAGGACTCGATGAACGGGTAGACCGCGATGGCCGCGAGGACCGCCGGGAAGATCGCCAGCGGGATCATCACGCCGAGGACCAGCGTGTGGCCCCACAGGTTGATCTCCCAGCCCGGCATGACACGGATCAGACCCTCGGCGAAGCCCATGTACCAGTCGGGCTGGGCGCCGGTGGACACCTGGTCCGGGCGGTACGGGCCGATGGCCCAGATCGGGTTGATCGAGGCGACCGCCGCGACGACCGCGATGACGCCGAAGACCAGGAAGAAGAAGCCTCCGGCCTTCGCCATGTACACCGGGAGCAGCGGCATGCCGACGACGTTCTTGTTCGTCCGGCCGGGGCCCTCGAAGTGCGTGTGCTTGTGGACGAACACCAGGATCAGGTGAGCGACCACCAGGCCCAGCATGATGCCGGGGAGCAGCAGCACGTGCGCCGAGTAGAACCGGGCGACGAAGTCGCCGCCGGGGAACTCGCCGCCGAAGAGGAACATCGACAGGTAGGTGCCGACGATCGGCACCGACAGGATCGCGCCCTGCATGAAGCGGACACCGGTGCCGGAGAGCAGGTCGTCCGGGAGCGAGTAGCCGGTGAAGCCGGTGAACATGCCCAGGAAGAACAGCAGGAAGCCGAACAGCCAGTTGATCTCACGCGGCTTGCGGAACGCGCCGGTGAAGAAGACGCGCATCATGTGCACGAACATGCCGGCGAGGAAGATCAGCGCCGCCCAGTGGTGGATCTGCCGGATCAGCAGACCACCGCGCACCTCGAAGGAGATGTGCATGGTCGAGTTGAACGCCTCGGACATCAGCTGTCCCTGGAGCGGGACGTACGACCCGGCGTACTCCACCTCGTTCATCGACGGGTGGAAGAACATCGTCAGGTAGACGCCCGTCAGGATGATGATGAGGAAGCTGTAGAGGCAGATCTCGCCCAGCATGAAGGACCAGTGGTCCGGGAAGATCTTCCGCATGTTGGCCTTGGCCAGCGTGTAGATCCCCAGCCGGCCGTCGGCCCAGTCGGCCACCCGCTCACCGGCGGGGGCCTTCTTCTGCGTGTTGGTCACAGTGCTCATCCGCGCTCCCAGAATGCGGGACCGACGGGCTCGTCGAAGTCGCCGTGCGCTTCGAGGAAGCCCTTGTCGTTCACGCCGATCCGCAGCTGCGGGAGGGCGTGACCGGCCGGGCCGAAGATGACTCGGGCGCCGTCGGACAGGTCGAAGGTGGACTGGTGGCACGGGCAGAGCACGTGGTGCGTCTGCTGCTCGTACAGCGAGATCGGGCAGCCGACGTGGGTGCAGATCTTCGAGAAGGCGACGATGCCCTCGTGCGACCACTCGAGCTCGCGCTTGTCCTTGATGTCCTCCGGCTGGATGCGGACGATCATCAGGGCGGCCTTGGCGATCTCGACCTGGAAGTTGTGGTCGTGCTCCGAGAGGCCCTCGGGCATCGCGAAGGTCAGCGAACCGACGGCGACGTCCTCGGGACGCAGCGGCTCGTGCGTGTTCATGTTGATGAGCAGCTTGCCCTTGGCCCACAGGGTGGTCCGGAGCTTGCGCTCGGGCAGCGGGCCCATGTCGCGCAGCAGCATGACTCCGGAGAGCGGCACCAGGGCCAGCGCGCCGAAGAGCGTGTTGCGGATGAGCTTGCGGCGGCCGAAGCCGGACTCGGCGGCACCGGCCGCGAAGTCCGCCATGACCTTCGCCTTGACCTCGGGCGACGCCGCCATCGGGTGGCGCTCGTCCGCCATCTCGACGTCGGACATCAGGGTGCGGGCCCAGTGGACCGCGCCCGCGCCGATGAAGAAGAGGGCGAGGCCGAGGGTCCAGCCCAGCGCGAAGTTGAGCGCGGACACGTGGCCGAAGGGCCAGATGTACACGATCTTGTCGACCGGGAAGATCACGTATGAGGCGATGAAGCCGATGGTGGCCAGCATCGACAGCACGAACATGAAGGCGACGGCCCGCTCGGAGCGCCGGGCGGCCTTCTCGTCGATGTCCTGGACACGCGGCTTGTGGGGCGGAAGGCCCGGGTCGACGAACGGGTTGTCCGCGACCTTCACCGCGCCGTGCGCGGTGTCCTGCCCTGCCGGCAGGTTCTCTTCTGGAATCTCTTGGGTACTCATGACTTCTTGGCCTTAGCGGTGTGGGCCGCGACCCAGATGGCAACTGCGATCAGCGCGCCCAGACCGAAGACCCAGGCGAACAGGCCCTCGGAGACGGGGCCGAGGCCACCGAGCGAGAGGCCGCCCGGGCTGGCGGTCTGCTCGCCGTTGACGGCCTGGACGTACGCGATGATGTCCTTCTTCTCCTTCTCCGGCATGGTCGTGTCCGGGAAGGAGGGCATGTTCTGCGGGCCGGTCTGCATGGCCTCGTAGAGGTGCTTCGGGCTGACGCCCTCAAGGCTCGGGGCGTACTTGCCGTGCGTCAGCGCGCCGCCCTCGCCGGTGAAGTTGTGGCACTGCGCGCAGTTGGTGCGGAACAGCTCGCCACCCTTCGCGATGTCGGCGCCCTCAGGGCTGTACTGGCCTTCCTTGGGCGTGGCCGGGCCGGCACCGAGGGAGGCCACGTACGCCGCGAGCTGATCGATCTCGGCCTGCGTGTAGATGACCTTCTTCTTCGGGACCTGGGCACCAGGCTGCTGCGCCGGCATACGGCCGGTGCCGACCTGGAAGTCCACGGAGGCGGAGCCCACGCCGACGAGGGACGGGCCGTCAGTGGTGCCCTGACCGCCGGTTCCGTGGCAGCTGGCGCAGCCGACGGAGTAGAGCTTCTTGCCCTCCTCGATGGCGAGGGACTGGGCGGTTTCATCGGCCTTCGCCGTGCCCGCGGGCGCGAACGCGGCGTACAGCCCCCCCGTGGCCGCCAGCGCGAGAAGTAGGACGACGACCGCCGCCAGCGGATGGCGTCGTCGTGCGGAGAGCTTTTTCACGGATTACCCCGGTGTCAGGATCTTCTGCGTCGATGCTTGCTGGATGTCGGTCCGCCGCGACGGGCGGTGACCGACTACTTGATCATGTAGATCGTGGCGAAGAGGCCGATCCAGACGACATCGACGAAGTGCCAGTAGTAGGACACGACGATGGCGGCGGTTGCCTGCTCGTGAGTGAACCTCTTGGCGGCGTACGTCCGGCCGAGGACCAGCAGGAAGGCGATGAGACCGCCCGTCACGTGCAGGCCGTGGAAGCCGGTGGTCAGGTAGAACACCGTGCCGTACGGGTCCGACGAGAGCGAGAGGCCCTCGTGCTTGACCAGCTCGGTGTACTCCAGGACCTGGCCGCCGATGAAGATCGCACCCATCACGAACGTGATGATGAACCACGTCCGGAGCTTCTTCACGTCGCCCCGCTCGGCGGCGAAGACGCCGAGCTGGCAGGTCAGCGAGGAGAGCACCAGGATCGTGGTGTTGGTCGCCGAGAAGGGGAAGTTCAAGGCCGCGGCCTTTTCCGCCCAGAACTCGGGACCGGTCACCGATCGCAGGGTGAAGTACATCGCGAAGAGGGCCGCGAAGAACATCAGCTCGGAACTCAGCCAGATGATGGTTCCGACGCTGGTGAGGTTCGGTCGATTGACCGACGGGTGCGCGTGCCCGGTATCTACTGTCGTTACTGTCGCCACGACCGACATTATGTCGGTCGCTTATCCCGCCCTCACTCCGGGGGGTGCCGTTCGGAGTGTCAGAGGGGTGTGTCCAGCCCGAACGGCCCATCGCGAGGGCCTCCCGGCACCCTTCGAACAGGTGTTGAACGGGTGTTGACGGGGTGTGGAGCGGAGTAGCATCCCGCGCACCGGTCGAGGACGACCGGCCCGCCTTCCGGACGGAGGAACGATGCAGTCGAGTGCCACGGTCCTGGTCTACAGCGACGACGCGAACACCCGGGAGCAGGTCCGGCTCGCCGCCGGGCGGCGGCCCGCGGCGGACGTGCCCCCGGTGCGGTTCGTGGAGTGCGCGACGCTCCCGGCCGTGCTCAAGATGCTTGACGAGGGCGGGATCGACGTCTGCGTGCTGGACGGCGAGGCCGTCCCGGCGGGCGGCATGGGCGTCTGCCGGCAGATCAAGGACGAGGTCTTCCACTGCCCGCCGGTGCTGCTGCTCATCGGCCGCCCGCAGGACGCCTGGCTGGCCACCTGGAGCCGCGCGGACGCCGCGGTCACCCTTCCGGTGGAACCGGTCGAGTTCGCGGCGTCCCTGGCGTCCCTGCTCCGCAGCCGCCTGTCGCTCGACGCGTAGCCCCCGGCGGGGCTAGAGGGACGGCCTGAGGCGGGCCTTGGCGTCGTGGGTGGCCGTGGGGTCGCCCTTCTCGGCGACCAGGGCGCTGCCTCGGCGCCACTTCTCCCAGGTCAGGTTCCAGTCGCCGAAGCCGTTGCCGAAGGGGTCCATCATGTCGCCGGAGCTGTTGACGGTGCGGACGATGTCGCCGGGGCGGACGGTCTCGTAGAACCAGGCGGCGTTGCCGGTGGACATGCCCACGCAGCCGTGGCTGACGTTGGCGACGCCCTGGGAGCCGACGGACCAGGGGGCGGCGTGTACGTACTCGCCGCTCCAGGTGACCCGGGTGGCGTAGTACACCGGCAGGTCGTACGACTCCGAGCTGCCCTCGGAGATGCCGATGCTGGTGCCGCGCATCCGGACGTAGTACTCCTTGCCGAGCACCACTTTGATCCCGTTTCGGGTGGAGAAGCCCGGTTTCCCGGTGGTCACCGGAATGGTGTTGATCACTTCTCCGTTGCGCCGCACCGTCATGTAGTGGGTCCCGGCGTCGGCGACGGCCTCGATCCGGTCGCCGATCCTCAGCCGGAGCGGCTTGGAGGGGCCGCCGTAGAGCTTGTCGCCGACGCGGAGGCCGTCGAGGTTGCCGGTGACCGAGACGAGCGTGCCGGCCGGCCAGTACTCCTTGGGCCGGAAGTGCAGCTTCTTGTCGTCCACCCAGTACCAGGAGCCCTCGACGGCGGGCGTGGAGCGGACCTTGAGTGCCCGTTCGACGACGGCGCGCGCCGCCCGGTCCTTGACGGGGAGGCTGAGCTCGGCCGTGATCGGCTGCCCTACGCCGTACGTGCCCGCCTCCGGCCCGAAGGTGGCGGTCAGGGCCCTTTTGGCCGGGGCCGTCTCGAAGGTGTACGTACGGGCGCCAGGGGCCCCGTCCTCGTCCTCCGCGGCCACCCTGACGGTGTAACGGGCCCCCGCGGCCAGGGAGGCCGTGGAGCGCCACGTACGCCCGTCGGCGGTGAGTTCGCCCGCCAGATGGCGGCCGGCCGCGTCGGTGACGGTGACGTCGGTGATCCTCCCGTCGTCGTCCGTGGAGGTGATCTCCAGCGGCTTCTCGGGGTCCACCCGGGTCCCGTCGCCCGCCGAGAACGCGATCTGGTCGGCCGCGTCGTAGGGGCTCGCCGAGAGCGGGTGGTCGTCGGAGCCCGCGCACGCCGTCGCGCCGGCGGTGACGGTGAGGGCCAGAAGGGTGCAGCTCAGAACAGTCCGAATGCGCGGCGTGTCGTTCATGGCTCTCACGCTAGGGACAGTTCCGCGAGCAGGCGCGCCGAGCGCGGCAAAAGAGGGGCCCGGCCGCTTCGCGTGCGAAGTGACCGGGCCCCTCGGGGTGTTACGGGGTACTGCTACTGGTTCTGGTTCTCACCGCGGTAGAACTCGAACACCCAGCCCCAGATGCCGACGAGGATCAGCGGGGCGGAGAAGTACATGATCCACCAGCCCATCGCGACCCCGAGGAACGCGAGGGCTCCACCGACGGCCAGCGACAGCGGCTGCCAGCTGTGGGGGGCGAAGAAGCCCACCTCGCCGGCCTCGTCCGCGACGTCGGCCTCCTTGTCGTCCTGCGCCATCGCGTCGACCCGCTTGGCCGTGAAGGCCAGGTAGTAGCCGATCATGATGGAGAGGCCGAAGGCCAGGAAGAGCGCCGTCGTGCCGACCGGCTCCTTGCTCCAGACGCCGTAGAGGATCGCCATGGCAAGGATGAAGACGCTCAGCCAGATGAACATCTTGCCCTGGATCTTCACTTGCCGGCCTCCTTGCTGCCCGTGAGGGCCGCGGCCTCGTGCGGCTTGTTCTCGAGCTGGTCGACAGCCGCGATCTCAGGGTGGTGCAGGTCGAACGCCGGCGATTCCGAACGGATCCGCGGCAGGGTGAGGAAGTTGTGCCGCGGCGGCGGGCAGGACGTCGCCCACTCGAGCGAGCGGCCGTAGCCCCACGGGTCGTCGACCTCGATCTTCTTGCCGTACTTGGCGGTCTTCCAGACGTTGTAGAAGAACGGCAGGATCGACAGACCGAGCAGGAAGGACGAGATCGTCGAGATCGTGTTCAGCGCGGTGAAGCCGTCGGCGTCCAGGTAGTCCGCGTAACGACGCGGCATGCCCTCGGCACCGAGCCAGTGCTGCACCAGGAACGTGCCGTGGAAGCCGATGAACAGCGTCCAGAACGTCATCTTGCCGAGCCGCTCGTCCAGCATCTTGCCCGTGAACTTCGGCCACCAGAAGTGGAAGCCGGCGAACATTGCGAAGACCACGGTGCCGAAGACGACGTAGTGGAAGTGCGCGACGACGAAGTACGAGTCGGAGACGTGGAAGTCCATCGGCGGCGAGGCCAGGATGACGCCCGTCAGACCACCGAAGGTGAAGGTGATCAGGAAGCCGATCGTCCAGAGCATCGGGGTCTCGAAGGACAGGGAGCCCTTCCACATCGTGCCGATCCAGTTGAAGAACTTCACGCCGGTGGGTACGGCGATGAGGAACGTCATGAAGGAGAAGAACGGCAGGAGTACGCCACCCGTGACGTACATGTGGTGGGCCCACACGGTCACGGACAGACCGGCGATCGCGATGGTCGCGGCCACCAGGCCGATGTAGCCGAACATCGGCTTGCGGCTGAAGACCGGGATGATCTCGGAGACGATGCCGAAGAACGGCAGGGCGATGATGTACACCTCTGGGTGTCCGAAGAACCAGAAGAGGTGTTGCCACAGCAGGGCGCCGCCGTTGGCGGCGTCGAAGACGTGGGCACCGAACTTGCGGTCCGCCTCCAGGGCGAACAGCGCGGCCGCCAGGACCGGGAAGGCGAGCAGGACCAGGACACCGGTCAGCAGCACGTTCCAGGTGAAGATCGGCATGCGGAACATCGTCATGCCGGGGGCGCGCATGCAGATGATCGTGGTGATGAAGTTGACCGAACCGAGGATCGTGCCGAAGCCGGAGAAGGCCAGACCCATGATCCACATGTCGGCGCCGACACCCGGCGAGCGGACGGCGTCCGACAGCGGGGAGTAGGCGAACCAGCCGAAGTCGGCCGCACCCTGGGGGGTGAGGAAGCCGGCCACCGCCATGATCGAGCCGAAGAGGTACAGCCAGTAGGCGAACATGTTCAGCCGCGGGAACGCCACGTCGGGCGCGCCGATCTGCAGCGGCATGATCCAGTTGGCGAAACCGGCGAACAGCGGCGTCGCGAACATCAGCAGCATGATCGTGCCGTGCATCGTGAACGCCTGGTTGAACTGCTCGTTCGACATGATCTGCGTGCCCGGACGGGCCAGCTCGGCGCGCATGAAGAGCGCCATGAGGCCACCGATGCAGAAGAACACGAACGACGTGACCAGGTACATCGTACCGATGGTCTTGTGGTCGGTGGTGGTCAGCCACTTCACCACCACATTGCCGGGCTGCTTGCGGCGGACGGGCACCTCGTTCTCGTACGAGTCCTCAGCCGCGGCACCCTTGGTTTCGTTGGGGATGCTCACAGTTGGTTCTTCTCCGCGTTCCTGGCCGGGTCCGTCTGCTCGATGCCGGACGGAATGTAGCCGGTCTGACCCTTCTCGGCCAGCTCCTTCAGGTGCGCCTGGTAGCGCTCCGGGGAGACCACCTTGACGTTGAAGAGCATCCGGGAGTGGTCGACACCGCACAGCTCGGCGCACTTGCCGAGGAAGGTGCCCTCACGGGTCGCGGTGACCTCGAAGGCGTTGGTGTGACCCGGGATGACGTCCTGCTTCATGAGGAAGGGGACGACCCAGAAGGAGTGGATCACGTCACGCGAGGTGAGGACGAAGCGGACCTTCTCGCCCTTCGGCAGCCACAGGGTCGGGCCCGGGTTGCCGGTCTGCGGGTTCCGGTCGCCGGGGATGCCGGCGTCGTACACGCCGCCCGCGTTCGCCGGGAACTGGTCGATGAACTTGTCCGGGATGGACGCGAGGTTCTCGTCCTTCTTCGCGTCACCCTCGACGCCGGGCACGTCCTCGATGTAGTTGAAGCCCCAGCTCCACTGATAGCCGACCACGTTGATCGTGTGGGCCGGCTTGTCGGCGAGCGAGAGGAGCTTCGACTCGTCGCGTGCGGTGAAGTAGAAGAGCACCGACACGATGATGAGCGGGGTGACCGTGTACAGCGCCTCGATCGGCATGTTGTAACGGGTCTGCGGAGGTACCTCGACCTTGGTCCGGCTGCGCCGGTGGAAGATGACGGCCCAGAGGATCAGGCCCCACACCAGGATTCCGGTGATGAGCGCGGCCGCCCACGAACCCTGCCAGAGGGAGAGGATCGTAGGAGCCTCTTCCGTGACGGGGGTGGGCATACCAAGGCGGGGGAAGTCTTCCCAGTTGTACGAGCAGCCGGTGGCTGTCGCCAGGATCAGGCCCGCAGTCAGCACCTGCGGCAGCTTCCGCCGCATCGGGCGCCGCGACGAGCGGTCGGAGCCGTTGGGACTCACGTAGCGCCTTCCCGAGAGTCTCGGCCCGCGTTGGTCGGCCACGGCCGTCCGTCTCGCTGGTCGGTCGCCGCCCCGGCCGCGGGCAGGGGTTTGGATGTTTATGCGGACCAAACCCTACTGGACGCTATTTGGGGTCGCGCGGGGAGGGTGCCCAACGCGCCGTCCGAGTCCCCGAAGGGGTGGACGCGAGGGTTCCGGAGAGGGACCGGAAGCCCCCGTTCGGGGGGTCTGACGGCCCACCGGCACGCTCTCCTGACGCGCCCTCACCCACGACGGCCGAGGTCGGGGACGGGGCTCGGCGTACGGCGGACGGGACGCCGACGGGGGCGCGCGGGACGGCGGCGGGCGGGCGCGGACGGGTGGCCGGGCGGTCGGTGGGCGGACGCGGGTGGCCGGTGGGCGAACGTGGGCGGACGGGCGGGGCGGGCCTGGTCGACGGGCGGGGCGGGGCCTGGCCGGCCGGGCGCCGGGCGCGGCGGGGTGGGGGCCGCCGCAGGCTCTACGGTGGGCGGATGCCGTACTTCGACGCCGCGTCCGCCGCTCCCCTGCACCCCGTCGCCCGTCAGGCGCTGCTCGCCTCCCTCGACGAGGGGTGGGCCGACCCCGCCCGGCTCTACCGGGAGGGACGGCGGGCCCGGCTGCTGCTCGACGCGGCGCGGGAGGCCGCCGCGGACGCGGTGGGCTGTCGCCCCGACGAACTCGTCTTCACTCCTTCGGGAACACGCGCGGTCCACTCGGGCGTGTCGGGAGCGCTCGCCGGACGCCGACGGGTGGGCCGTCGGCTGCTGGTCTCGGCCGTCGAGCACTCCTCGGTGCTGCACGCGGCCGAGGCGCACGCGGCGGCCGGCGGGGAGGTGACGGAGATTCCGGTCGGCCGGACCGGGGCGGTGGACCCGGCGGCCTTCGCGGCGGAGCTGGGCGAGGGCGTGGCCCTCGCCTGTCTCCAGTCGGCCAACCACGAGGTGGGCACGGAGCAGCCGGTGGCCGAGGTCGCGGAGGCGTGCCGGGCGGCCGGGGTGCCACTGCTGGTCGACGCGGCGCAGTCGCTGGGATGGGGGCCGGTGCCGGAGGGCTGGTCGCTCCTCGCCGCGAGCGCGCACAAGTGGGGCGGGCCGGCCGGGGTGGGGCTGCTCGCGGTCCGGAAGGGCGTACGGTTCGCGCCCCAAGGCCCGTCGGACGAAAGGGAGTCGGGCCGGGCGCCCGGTTTCGAGAACCTGCCCGCGATCGTGGCGGCGGCGGCCTCGCTGCGGGCGGTACGGGCCGAGGCGGCGGCGGAGGGCGCCCGGCTGCGGGCCCTGGTGGACCGGATCCGGGCGCGGGTGCCGGAGCTGGTGCCGGACGTCGAGGTCGTCGGCGACCCGGTGCGGCGCCTCCCCCACCTCGTCACCTTCTCCTGCCTGTACGTCGACGGCGAGACGCTGCTGGCGGAGCTGGACCGGGAGGGTTTCTCCGTTTCGTCCGGTTCGTCATGCACGAGCTCGACGCTGACGCCCAGCCATGTGCTGCGCGCGATGGGCGTCCTGAGCGAGGGGAACGTACGGGTCTCCCTGCCGGCCGGCACGGAGGAGGCGGACGTGGACCGCTTCCTGACGGTGCTGCCGGGGCTGGTGGCGTCGGTCCGGGAGCGCCTGGGCGCGGTGCCGGTGACGACGGACGCGCTCGCCGGGGAGCTCGTCGTCGACGCGCTCGGGAAGCGGTGCCCGATCCCGGTGATCGAGCTGGCGAAGGTGATCGGTTCGGTGCGGGTGGGAGGGACGGTGACCGTGCTGTCCGACGACGAGGCGGCGCGGCTGGACATCCCGGCGTGGTGCGAGATGCGGGAGCAGGAGTACGTGGGCGAGGCGGCCGTGCCCGGGGGCGGCCACGCCTACACCGTCCGCCGCACCAGCTGACCCCGCCGCGGCCGACCGCCCTCGCCGCCGTTCCGTCGTGGGCCGTCGTCCCGCCGGGGGGGACGCCGGTCCACGCGGAGGCGCGGCGGAGGCGTCGCGGGGGTCAGGAGAGGTGGGTGTGGAGGGTTTCGGTGGCTTCCTCGCCGTAGGCCTTGGTGAAGCGGTCGATGAAGTTGGTGCGGCGGAGGGTGTACTCCTGCGTGCCCAGCGTCTCGATGACCAGCGTCGCCAGCATGCAGCCGATCTGCGCCGCGCGCTCCAGGTCGACGCCCCACGACAGGCCCGTGAGGAAGCCCGCGCGGAAGGCGTCGCCGACGCCGGTGGGGTCGACCTTGGCGTCCTCCTCCGGGCAGCCGACCTCGATCACCGGCTCGCCGACCCGCTCGATGCGGACGCCGCGCGAGCCGAGCGTGGTGACGCGGTGGCCGACGCGGGACAGGATCTCCTCGTCGGTCCAGCCGGTCTTCGACTCGATGAGGCCCTTCTCGTACTCGTTGGAGAAGAGGTAGGTCGCGCCGTCGAGGAGGGTGCGGATCTCCTCGCCGTCCATGCGCGCGATCTGCTGGGAGAAGTCGGCGGCGAAGGGGATGCCCCGGGTCCTGCACTCCTCGGTGTGGCGCAGCATCGCCTCGGGGTCGTCCGCGCCGATGAGGACGAGGTCGAGGCCGCCCACCCGGTCGGCGACGGCCTTGAGCTCGATGAGGCGGGCCTCGCTCATGGCGCCGGTGTAGAAGGACCCGATCTGGTTGTGGTCCTTGTCCGTGGTGCAGACGAAGCGCGCGGTGTGCAGGACCTCGGAGATGCGGACGGAGCCGGTGTCGACACCGTGGCGGTCGAGCCAGGCGCGGTACTCGTCGAAGTCGTAGCCGGCCGCGCCGACGAGGATCGGGTTGCCGCCGAGCTGGCCCATGCCGAAGCAGATGTTGGGGCCCACTCCGCCGCGGCGGACGTCGAGGTTGTCCACGAGGAAGGACAGGGACACCGTGTGGAGCTGGTCGGCCACGAACTGGTCGGCGAACCGGCCGGGGAAGGTCATGAGGTGGTCGGTGGCGATGGAGCCGGTGACTGCGATACGCACGGCTGGACGCTCCTGCGGGTAATGGGTGATGACGATCCACGTTATCCGTTGCCGGGCCCGCTGCCGAACAGTGGAAACTACCCCAGAGTAGGTCTTTTCTCCGGAGGCGGGTGGTGCATACGGTGCGCCCATGACCACGTACCCCGCTCCGCGTGAGCGACACGAGTCCGAACTGAGCCTCGCCGAGCTGCGCGGCGCCAGTGCCCGGATGGTCCCGCACTGGGTGACGCCGGCCGATCCGGCGCCCGCCCCCGTCTCCCCCGCCTCCATCCACGGGGTGGTCGTCCCCGACGCGTCGGCGCGGCTGATCGCCGCCACCGCCGAGTACGGCGGCTGAGGGGAGGACGGAACCGACCGCGCCCCCGCCCCGTCCCACCGGTGTCCGAACGACACGAGGGAGCGTTGCGGTGAGCGGTACGGAGAGCGGACGCGGGCGGCGGACCGCACTCGTCGCCTCGGTGGCGGCGGGTGTGCTGCTGGCCGGTGGCGGTGGGCTGTATCTGACCGCCTCCGGCGATGACGGGCCCGACGCGGAGTCGCGGGCCTCGGGAGCACCCGCACCGCCGCCCCTGCGGCTCGGGGGCGGGAGCGGCGGTACGGGCCCGGGCGCGGGGATCGCGCCGGGCGAACCGGACCCGGGCGGCGGCCCGAACGGGACGGTCTACAGAGCCGAGGGCCCACTCCCCCAAGGGCCCTCGTCGGCCGCGGTCCACCGGCCGAGGGGCCTGGTCACCTCCGAGGAGGTGACCAGGCTGGCCGGGGCACTCGGGGTCGAAGGGCGCCCCGCGCTGGTCGGGGACGTGTGGACGATCCGGCCCGAGAAGGACGGTCAGGGGCCGCGCCTGGACGTGGCGCGGCAGGCGCCCGGGAACTGGACGTACTCCTGGTACGACGGCGGTCCGGCCGGCGACACCTGCCTGAAGGGGAAGGCGTGCCCGCCGCCCGGTGAGGCGAAGCCGCCCGCCGGGGGCTCCCCGGTGAGCGAGGCCGCCGCGAGGGCGGCCGCCGCGCCCGTACTGAAGGCGCTGGGGCAGGACGACGCCAAGGT
The DNA here is from genome assembly GCF_042794995.1 of Streptomyces sp. NPDC056503. Classification (NCBI taxonomy): domain Bacteria; kingdom Bacillati; phylum Actinomycetota; class Actinomycetes; order Kitasatosporales; family Streptomycetaceae; genus Streptomyces; species Streptomyces sp. NPDC056503. The sequence goes on along the minus strand of NZ_JBHTST010000108.1, from coordinate 2,738 downwards.
GTCCGCGTCGCAGGTGATGAACGGCTCGGTGCGGGTGGTGAACGCCGATCCGGTGATCGGCGGGCTGCCCACCTACGGCTGGTCGACGGGGCTGCACATCGGCCCGGACGGACGGCCGGTCGCGGGCAGCGGGACGCTGAAGGAGCCGGCCGAGGACGCGACGTACCCGGTGGTGTCGGCGGAACGGGCGCTGGCCCGGCTGAACGAGGAGTCGAAGGGCACCGGGCCGATCGGCATCGGCGGCTGCGCCACGGACCCGCCGGCCGGGGAGCCGCAGGCGCCGGAGGGGGGCGGGGAGGACGCGCCCTGCCAGGTGGCCGTGGACATGGCCCCGCCGCGCCAGGTGCCGGTGACGGGTGCCGTGCTGGGCCTGGCGGCGACGGACACGCCGGACGGGCGGGCGCTGGTGCCGGCGTGGCTGTTCACGGCCGATCCGGCGGACTCGGCGCCGTACACGGTGACCTCGACGGCGGTGGCGGCGGAGTTCCTGGCGCCGCCGGCGAAGCCGTCGCCCGAGCCCACCCCGGAGCCGGACCCCTCCGACGGCGCGGCCCCGGCGCGGCGGATCGAGTCGTTCACCGTCGACGGTGACGGGCGGACGCTGGCGGTGACCTTCTGGGGCGGGGTGTGCAGCACGTACACGGCGCACGTGGTCGAGGACCCGCGCCAGGTGCGGGTGCGGATCGGGGAGAAGCCCCAGGATCCGGACCGGGCCTGCATCCTGGTCGCCAAGGAGATCACCGTGGAGGTGACACTGGGGGCACCGCTGGGCGACCGGCCGGTGGTGGACGCGGCGAGCGACGAGGCGGTGCCGCGCAGGTAGGCGGGGGCGCGCGGAAAAGGGCGCGGCACGCGGAAAAGGGCGGTGGCCCGGGAGGTCGGTCTCCCGGGCCACCGCCCCTTCGTCGCTCCGCGACGGCTTAGCTGAACGAGTCGCCGCAGGCGCAGGAGCCGGTGGCGTTCGGGTTGTCGATCGTGAAGCCCTGCTTCTCGATGGTGTCGACGAAGTCGATGGAGGCGCCGCCGAGGTACGGGGCGCTCATGCGGTCGGTGACGACCTTGACGCCGTCGAAGTCCTTGACGACGTCGCCGTCGAGCGAGCGCTCGTCGAAGAACAGCTGGTAACGCAGGCCGGAGCAGCCACCGGGCTGGACGGCGACGCGCAGAGCCAGGTCGTCGCGGCCTTCCTGCTCCAGCAGAGCCCTGACCTTGGCGGCGGCGGCGTCGGTCACGATGATGCCGTCGGTGACGGTGCCGGTCTCGTCCGATACGGACATCTACATCTCTCCCGGGTTGTACGGAGACTGCTTGCCGACGGTTGCAACCGACGGCGCCCCGGATTCATTCCGGGTCGAGTGGGGTTTCCCTCCCTTCATGCTCGCACACCCTGTCCAGAGACGCGGAGAGCGAATTCGTCACATCGACACTATGGCCATCGTCAGAATGACGTGAAGGGGTTATGATAGATAGCGTCATTTAGACGAGAAGGCTCTCGAAGACTCCCCGAAGAAAGGGTGCGTGACGTGACCACCGCCCAGAACACCCTGGACGTCCAGCCGACGCCGCTCGCCCTGCTGCTGCTCGGCCGCGAGGCCGACCCCAAGAGCGAGCGCGGCGTGGAGTGTCCCGGCGACCTGCCGTCTCCCTCCGACCCCGACCTGGTGGAGCGAGCGCGCGCGGCCAAGGAGAAGCTCGGGGACAAGGTCTTCGTCCTCGGCCACCACTACCAGCGCGACGAGGTCATCCAGTTCGCCGACGTCACCGGCGACTCCTTCAAGCTCGCCCGTGACGCCGCCGCCAAGCCGGAGGCCGAGTACATCGTCTTCTGCGGCGTGCACTTCATGGCCGAGTCGGCCGACATCCTCACCGGCGACGACCAGAAGGTCGTCCTGCCGGACCTCGCGGCCGGCTGCTCGATGGCCGACATGGCCACCGCCGAGCAGGTCGCCGAGTGCTGGGACGTCCTGGTCGAGGCGGGGATCGCCGAGCAGGTCGTGCCCGTCTCGTACATGAACTCCTCGGCCGACATCAAGGCGTTCACCGGCAAGCACGGCGGCACGATCTGCACCTCGTCGAACGCGAAGCGGGCCCTCGACTGGGCCTTCGAGCAGGGCGAGAAGGTGCTCTTCCTGCCGGACCAGCACCTGGGCCGCAACACCGCCGTCCGCGACATGGGCATGTCCCTGGACGACTGCGTGCTCTACAACCCGCACAAGCCGAACGGCGGGCTCACCGTCGAGGAGCTGCGGAACGCCAAGATGATCCTCTGGCGTGGCCACTGCTCGGTGCACGGCCGCTTCTCGCTGGACTCGGTCAACGACGTCCGCGAGCGCGTCCCGGGCGTGAACGTCCTCGTGCACCCGGAGTGCAAGCACGAGGTCGTCGCCGCCGCGGACTACGTGGGCTCGACCGAGTACATCATCAACACCCTGGAGGCGGCCCCGGCCGGCTCGAAGTGGGCCATCGGCACCGAGCTGAACCTGGTCCGCCGGGTGGCCGCCGCCCACCCGGACAAGGAGATCGTCTTCCTCGACAAGACGGTCTGCTTCTGCTCGACCATGAACCGGATCGACCTGCCGCACCTGGTGTGGACGCTGGAGTCGCTGGCCGAGGGCAACCTGGTCAACCGGATCGAGGTCGACCGGGAGACGGAGTCGTTCGCGAAGCTGGCGCTGGAGCGGATGCTGGCACTGCCGTAACGATTCTCCGGTACGTACGCAGAAGGGGCGCCCCGCGAA
>NZ_JBHTST010000107.1:0-30562 GCF_042794995.1 Streptomyces sp. NPDC056503 | reverse complement strand
CGCCCGCCCCGCGAACGACGCGGAGCGGGCGGCCTCGGGTCTTCCTCCTTCCCTCCCGTCAGGCGGGCACGGTGCACTCGAACGCGTGGAGGTACGCGTTGACCGGGCGGATCTCGCCGATGACGAGCCCCGCGTCCGTCAGCCGGTCGACCATGCTCTGCCGGGTGTGCTTCGCACCGCCGACGTTGAGGAGCAGCAGCAGGTCCATGGCGGTCGTGAACCTCATCGAGGGCGTGTCGTCGACGAGGTTCTCGATCACGACGACCCGGGCGCCGGGGCGCGCCGCCTTGCGGACGTTGGCGAGCGCCCTACGGGTGCTGTCGTCGTCCCACTCCAGGATGTTCTTGATGATGTACACATCCGCCTGGATCGGGATGTCCTCGCGGCAGTCGCCGGCCACCACACGGACCCGGGGACCGAGCGCGCCGCCGTCCCGCAGGCGCGGGTCGGCGTTCTCCACCACTCCCGGCAGGTCGAGCAGCGCCCCGCTCAGGGAGGGGTGCTTCTCCAGCAGACTCGCCAGGACGTGTCCCTGTCCGCCGCCGATGTCCGCGACGCAGGACACGTCCCCGAGGTCGAGGAGGTCCGCGACGTCCTGTGCCGACTGCCTGCTCGACGTGGTCATGGCACGGTTGAAGACGTAGGCGGACTCGGGCGCGTCCTCGTTGAGGTACGCGAAGAACTCCCGCTCGTACACGTCCTCGAAGACGTTCCGTCCGGAGCGCACCGCCTCGTCGAGCTTCGGCCAGACGTCCCACGTCCACGGTTCGGTGCACCACAGGGCGATGTACCGCAGGCTGTGCGGATCGTCCTCGCGCAGCAGCCGGGACATCTCCGTGTGGGCGAAGGTGCCGTCGGGCTGCTCGGTGAAGACCCCTTGGCAGGACAGCGCGCGCAGCAGCCTGCGCAGGGTCCGCGGCTGGGTCTTCACCGCCGCCGCCAGGTCTTCCACGGTCATGGGCGTGTCGCCCAGGGCATCGGCCACGCCCAGGCGGGCCGCCGCGCGTACGGCGGCGGCGCACGCCGCCCCGAAGACGAGCTCCCTCAGCCGCATCGGCGGGGCGGGAGACGGATCAACCGTTGTCATCTGTTCACCTTGTCCTTGCTGCGTGCCGTGGGAGATGCGGGGGAACCCGGTGGGTCAGCACATTCCGGCGGGTTCCGAGAGGGTGCAGGTGTTGCGGGTGAAGGTGTTTCCCCGACCGGTGTCCCGGTCGGCCAGGTCGGCGGGGCTGTTGCGCTTCACCACGTTGTCGCGGATCGCGTTCTGCTCGTTCGGGGCGCCCACGAAGCTCTTGAACAGCACGATGCCGCCCGAGAGCGGCGAGGTGCCCACGTTGCCGACGACCCTGTTCTTCTCCACCACCGTCTCCTCGGCGCCGGTGAGGACGATGCCCGAGCCTTGCAGGAAGGGCAGCCGGGGGGTCTTCGGGCAGTACTTGTTGTTGTCGTGGATGTGGTTCCGGCGCAGGGTCATCGCTCCGGCACGCGGCGTGGACTCGTCGCCCACCACGAACACCGCGGCGCAGTTCCCGGTCGCCTCGTTGTGGTCGACGGTCACGTTCCGCAGGCGCCTCACCGTGATGCCGATCCGGTTGCCCGACAGCCTGTTGTGCGTGATCACCGTCCCCTCGGCGTCGGTGGCACCGAGCTCCGTGTCGGTGGTGTTGGCCAGGAACAGTCCGGCGTCGGCGTTGTTCCGGGCGGTGTTGTGGCTGAAGACACCACGCGTGGATCTCTCCTGGGCGATGCCCCACTTCCCGTTCTCGTCGGCGGTCACCTTGCGGACCGTGAGCCGGTCGGTCCGGGAGGCCCACAGGCCGTTGTTGGTGAAGCCCCTGAGCGTGAGCGAGCGCACGGTGACGCCCTGGACGGGGCGGCTCTCCGTCCCGGTCACGCAGATGCCGTGACCGGCCTTGGCGCACGCGTCGTCGGCCACGGCGTCGCCGGGCACGAGGACGGTGGAGCCGCGGCCCGAGCCGAGCAGCTTCAGGCCCGAGGTGGTGATGCGGACGCTCTCGCGGTAGGTGCCCGGTGACAGGACGATGGTGTCCCCCGGCTTCGCGGCGTCCACGGCCTTCTGGATCGAATCGCCGGGCTTCACCAGGTGCACCTTCCGGTTCTCGGCACTGGGTGCGGCCGCACCCAGCCCCGAGGCCGTGAGGGCCACGGTGCAGGCCAGCAGGGCGATCTGTCGTGTGGTCATGTGCCGAAGCTAAGAGCGCGTATTCCGGCCTGCCACCGGTGATCCCCCAGGCGGACCTAGGCATACCTCCCTGCGGTCCACGCTCGGGCGTGGCGGGCGGGTCCTCACGGGAATCGCCGCTCCTCCGTGGATCATGGGGGGCCGCCGGGGGCACGTCTTCGGTGCGGCGGGCGGCGAAGGGGTTCGGATGCGCAAGTGGTGGCCCTTGGCCGCGATCTGTCTGGGCACGTTCATGCTCCTGCTGGACGTCACGATCGTGACGGTGGCGCTGCCCGCCATGGCGACGGACCTCGGCACCACGCTCACCGACCTGGAGTGGGTCGTCGACGCGTACGCGCTGGCACTGGCGTCGCTGCTGCTCGGCGTCGGTTCCCTCGCCGACCGGATCGGCCGCAGGAAGGTGTACCTCGTCGGGCTGGTCGTCTTCACCGCGGCGTCGGTGGCGTGCGCGGTCGCCCCGAACGCGGGTGTGCTGATCGGCGCCCGCGCGGTGCAGGGGATCGGCGCCGCCGGGATGTTCGGTACGACGATCGCCCTGCTCGGCATGGAGTACAGCGGCCGGCAGCGGGGGGTGGCCTTCGCCGTGTGGGGCGCCACCAACTCGGTCGCCGCCGCGGCCGGCCCGGTGGTCGGCGGACTCCTCACCCAGTACCTGGACTGGCGATGGATCTTCTTCGTCAACCTGCCGGTCTGTCTGGCCGCGGTCGTGATGACCCTGCGTTCCGTGCGGGAGGCCGGGGGCCGGGGCCGGGGCCGGCAGCGTGCGGACGTCCTCGGCACCGTCGCCTTCACGGTGGCGAGCGGCGCCCTCACGTTCGGGCTGATCCGCGCCCACTCCGACGGCTGGACGACACCCCTCACCCTCGGCCTGTTCACCACGGCCGCCGTCGCCCTCGCCCTGTTCGTCGCGGCCGAGACGAGGCACGAGCACCCCGTGCTCGACCTGTCCCTGTTCCGCAGACCGTCGTTCGCCGGCATCATGGTCAGCGCCCTGTTCCTGCAAGGAGCCGCGTTCGCCTCCTTGTTGTACGAGTCCCTGTGGATGCAGTCCGTCCTGGGGTACGAGCCCGTCGAAGCGGGTCTGTACATCCTGCCCATGTGCGCCTCCGCGTTCCTCGCGTCCGTGCTCGCGGGCCGCTTCGGCCCCTGGCCGCCACGGGTGACCATCGGAGGAGGGCTGGCGCTCATCGCCCTGGGCTCCGGGATGCAGGCCACCCTCGACGCGGGATCCTCGGGCAGCAGCCTCGTGGCGGGGCTCGTCGTCGCCGGTCTGGGCGTCGGGCTCGTGACACCCGGTCTGTCGGCGGCCGCCCTGGCCACGGTGCCGCCGGAGCGCGGAGGCATGGTGGGCGGCGCGGTCAACACCTTCCGCCAGTTGGGCTTCGCCCTGGGGATCGCCCTGTTCGGCGTGATCTTCCAGTCGCGGATCGAGGGGGTGCTGAAGGCCGACGGCGGCGTCCCCGACCCGCACGAGGCGGCCGTCGTCCTGAGCGGCGGACACGCCCGGTCGTTCGTCGCCGGCTGGCCGGAGGACGAACGCGCCGGGATGACGCACCTGGTGCGCGAGGCGTTCGCGTCCGGCCTGAACGCGGTGCTGGTCGTGGCGGCGGCGCTGGGAGCGGCGGCCTCACTGGTCGTCGTCGCGACGGTACGCGTCCCCACGGCCGACGCCGGGCAGCAACCGGAAGCGGGCACGGCCCCGGGCGGACAGGAGACGCGAGCGGACGCCGCCCTGTAGCGGCGGGCGCCCATGGCGCGAGACGTCGCACCCCCCGGCCGACGATCGGGCGGGAGCTCGCCGAGGAAGGCGGAGCGGGGCCACGGCGGCGGCGCGGCGTGCGCTCGTTCGCGGCCCGTGCCGGCTCCGGTGCCCCCACCGGCGGGGCGTGCCCGTCCTACTCCAGGGGGCGGCGCAACGCACTGGCTCCCCGGTCCCACGCCTCGCGGATGTGGTCGGCGAGCCGGTCCTCCAGCAGGACGGTCGCGGCGGCGCCGAAGGCGATGTCGGCCTCCAGGGCGGGCTCGTCGGCCAGGAGGCCGTCGACGACGCCGTGGCGCACCACCTGTTCGTGGACGGCGTCGGCCTCCACGTGTTCGGCGTAGAAGTGTTCGGCGGCGGCTCCCGCCCCGCACCGGCGCATCGCCCTGGCCAGGCGCCTGGATCCGGGTGGCGACGTGATCTCGACGCAGGCGAAGTGGCCGACGAGGGCACCCCGCAGAGCACGGTGGAGCCCGAAGAGGGACATCAGGTTCACGGTCGCCAGGAGGGGCGCGGGCGCGTGGTCCAGGTACCGGCCGTAGGAGCGGTCGAGGCCGAGGTCGTCCAGGAGGTCCGCGAAGAGCCTCGCGTGGACGCGGTCGGCGCGGCCGGCGCCGAACTCGTCGTACTCGATGGCGGCCATGGAGGCCTTGGCCCGTCCGGTGAGCCGGGGGATCACCCAGACGTGCGGGTCGGCTTCCTTGAGGTGGTAGAGGGAGCGCAGGGCCGCGTACTCGCGCAGCTGCCACAGCTCCCCGTCGGTTGCGAGGCGGTGGCTGAGGCTGCCGGTGAGGTCCACGGGCTCCACGAGAAGCGGTGCGAAGGCTTCCGCGACCGTCCGTGGCGTATCGGGCAGTTCGGCGCGCAGGGCGTCGAGGAACCGTGCTTCCACCGCCCGGCGCAGCCGCAGCAGATCGGGGTCCCACTCGCGGGCGTCGTCCACTCCCTCGAAGCCCCTGTAGTGCAGTTCGTACAGGAGGTAGAGGGCGAGCTGGAGGTCCTCGCCCCACGGGTCGGCCCTCGCCACGGTCCCGGGCCCGTAGCGCGGCGTGCCGCCCGACCCCAGGGCCCGGGTCACGGCGCGGGACAGCTCGCCCCGCGCCTCCACGAGGCGGGGAGCGGTGTCGGCGGCCACGGGGCTCGGGCTCGGAGGGGGCATCAGGGCTTCCTGTCCTCGGTGGGCCGGGCGACGCGCTCGCGGCGGCGGTGGCTGGTGTCGCACCAGGGGTACGTGCGGCTGCGCCGGCACGTACAGACCGCGACGGCGAAGCGGTCGGAGCGGGCGACCGTCCCGTCGTCCAGGACGATCTCGACGGGGCCCTCCACGAGGACGGGCCCCTGCGGGTCCACGCGCACCCGGCGGGCGGGCGTCCGGCCCGGGGTGTCGTCAGGGGTTGCGGGCACGGATGACCACCAGCTCTTCCCACTGCTCGTCCTCGCCCGCCAGGCCCTGCCGTTCCAGCCAGGTCCGTCGCGAACGCAGGACCGGTCCCCACGGGACGGAGGCCCGCGCCGCGACTCCGGCGGACAGGCCCTCGCCCGACAGCCGGTCCACGGTCGTCTCCACCCCGCACATCCCCGAGTGCACCATCAGCAGAACACCACCGGGACGCAGCAGAGCCGAAGCGGCCGCGCAGACACGGTCGATCACCAGGCGTCCGTCGGGGCCCGCGTCCCAGGCGCGCTCCGCACCCCGCAGGGGCGACCGGACCCCCGGAGCCGGCACGTACGGAGGGTTGGTCAGGACCACGTCGAAGCGTCGCCCCTTCGTCCGCGCGGCGAAGTCGCCGTGCAGGACGCGCAGGGGCAGTCGGTGGACCAGCGCGTTCAGTCGTGCCGTCGCCACGGCGGGCCAGGAGACGTCGACCGCCGTGACCCTGGCGCCCCTGCGCGCGGCGTGGAGGGCCAGTGCGCCGGTCCCGGTGCCGATCTCCAGGACGTCCGTGCGGGGTCCGACCTCCTCGTGGGCGAGGGCCGCGGCGAGCAGACGCGTGTCCGCCTGGGGCCGGTAGACGCGGGGAAGGGCGACCAGGCCGCCGGGGAGCGTCCCCGCGGTCGGAGCCGTGCCGGACATCGCCTACCTCACTTCCGGGTCCGCACGCGGCTCGCGTACGGGCCGCTTTCGTGGGCTACAGGGCTACAGGGCTACGGCCTGCGACTGCCCCGGGCAGGACACCTCATGCGCACTCCGGAGATCTTGGGCGCGTCCGACGTGTCCCGAAGCGGTGGCCCCCGCTCCCGGCCGCCCGCGGCCGCCGGCCCGTCGGGCTCGCCGTCCGCCGCGATGCCGGCCCGCCCGCGGGGGTGACCCGCCCGCGGGGGCGGCCCTCGCATCAGGGCGCGAAGAGGACCTTGACGACCCCGTCCCGCTTCTTCTGGAACATGGCGTACGCGTCCGGAGCCTGTTCGAGCGGCAGGCGGTGGGTGGCGAACTCGTCGACGCCGAGCGGGTCCCCGTCGCCGAGCAGGGGGAGGATGTCGTCGACCCAGCGCAGCACGTTGGCCTGGCCCATGCGCAGCTGCAGCTGCTTGTCGAACATGGTCAGCAGGGGCAGCGGATCGACCGCGCCGCCGTACACGCCGGACACCGAGACGGTGCCACCGCGGCGGACGAGGTCGATGGCGGTGTGGAGGGCGGCGAGCCTGTCGACTCCGGCGCGCTTCATCATGGCCGCGGCCAGCGCGTCCGGCAGGAGCGTGGTCAGGCCCTGAGCGGCTGCGGCGACACGGCTGCCGTGGGCTTCCATGCCCACGGCGTCGATGACGGCGTCCGGGCCGCGCCCGCCGGTGAGGGACCGGACGGCGTCGGACAGGTCGTCGCCGCAGTCCTTCAGGTCCAGGGCGTGGACGCCGCGTCGACGTGCCCTTTCCAGCCGCTCGGGGACGAGGTCGACGCCGATGACCGTACCGGCTCCGCGGTGAGCGGCGATGCGGCAGCTCATATCGCCGATGGGCCCGAGTCCGAGGACCGCGACGCTGCCTCCCGGCGGGACCGCCGCGTACGCGACCGCCTGCCATGCCGTGGGCAGGACGTCGGACAGGTAGACGAACCGGTCGTCGGGCGGCCCGTCCGGGACCGCGATCGGAAGGGAGTTCCCGAACGGAACGCGCAGGTACTGGGCCTGCCCGCCCGGGACCTGGCCGTAGAGCTTCGTGTACCCGAAGAGCGAGGCGCCGTTGCCGTGCTCCCGCACCTGTGTCGTCTCGCACTGGGACTGGAGCCCCTGGTCGCACATGAAGCAGGACCCGCACGAGACGTTGAAGGGGATCACCACCCGATCCCCCGGCCTCAGAGCGGTGACCTCCGGCCCCGCCTCCTCGACGACTCCCATGGGCTCGTGCCCCAGGATGTCGCCGGGATCGAGGAACGCCCCGAGGACTTCGTAGAGGTGCAGGTCGGAGCCGCACAGGCCGGTCGTCGTGATCCTGACGATCACATCGTCGTCGTCACGGATCACGGGATCGGGCACGGTGTCCACGCGTACGTCCCTCTTTCCCTGCCAGGTGAGTGCCCTCATGACGCCTCCTCGTAGACCGTGTCGGGTCGTGACGTGTCGTTGCCGTGGGTCGCGTCCGTCCCGCCGTCGCCTGAGCGCTTCCACCGTGTCGCCGTCGTCGGCGTGGGGCCGCCGCGGGCGAGGACCTCGCTCGGAACACCGCGTCGCCGCGCGCGGCCCGCACCCTGGGGTCGCAGGCCGCCCACGCACCGGGGGCGGGTGCCTCGACCGCTCCCTAGCACCCGCCTGCCCCGCGATCGACGGCAAAAACGGGCATACGGCATGATTCGACCTGCGGCAAGGGGTGTGACGGGTCCGACCGTGGCCATGCGGTGCCCCTGCCGGCGGCCCTGGACGAGGTGACCCGCCGGCCTCCGACGCCGGTGCGGTGCATCCCTTACCGGAGCGTCAAGGGGGACATCCCGGCACCCGGCACGCGGCGTTCACGTGGGTGGCCGCTCCGGTTGCCGCTCCCACCCACGTGGGTGAGCTTGGAAGGGAGGTCCGAACGGGACCGGCCCCTCACCGATCGTCCTCTTCCTCGTCCTCGTCCCCAGGAGGAACCATGACGCACCCCGAGCAGGACCCGAACGAGCAGGAAGGTCCGGCGGACGGCGGTGCCGCCGGCACACCCGACGTCCACGACGGCGGAGCCGATGGTGGTGCGGACGGCGGCGCGGACGGCGGAGCCGACGGTGGCGCGGACGGCGGAGCCGACGGTGGCGCCGACAGCGGAGCCGAGGGCCCGGCGGACGGCGGCGCGGCCGGTACACCCGGTGTACACGACGGCGGAGCCGATGGTGGTGCGGACGGCGGAGCCGAAAAGGCCGGCGGCGGCGTTTGAGCACCGTTCCCACGACGCTTCGGGACACGGCCGCGGATGTCGAGGGCCGTGTCCTGGAGACACGTCTGATCGGCCTCGGCCGTGAGGAGTTCGCTCGGGACGTCTGGGGGCGAACTCCGCTGCTCACCCGCGGAGTCAGCGACTTCTCCGACCTGTTCTCCGCGTCCGCGGTGGAGGAGCTGGTCTCCCGACGCGGACTGCGCACGCCGTTCCTCCGCGTCGCCAAGGACGGCTCCACAGTCCCGGAGTCGTCGTTCACGTCACCGGGTGGAGTCGGCGCGTCCGTCGCGGACCAGTTGGACGACACCGCGTTGTGGCGGAGCTTCAGCGACGGCGGCACCCTGGTCCTGCAGGCACTGCAGCGCACCTGGGAGCCGGTCACGGACTTCGCGACGCGGCTCGGCACGGAACTGGGCCACCCCGTACAGGCCAACGCCTACGTCACCCCGCCGCAGAACCGCGGCTTCGACTCCCACTACGACGTCCACGACGTCTTCGTCCTGCAGGTCACCGGCACCAAGCGCTGGATCGTCCACGAGCCCGTGCACCCGGATCCGCTGCGCGACCAGCCCTGGACCGCCCACCGCGCCGCGGTCGCCGACGCCGCGCGGGGAGAGGCGTACGTCGACACCGTCCTCGAACCCGGCGACGTCCTCTACCTGCCGCGCGGCTGGCTGCACGCCGCCGAGGCGCTGGGCGCGGTGTCGATCCATCTGACGCTCGGCGTCCACACCTGGACGCGGCACGCGCTGGCCGAACAACTCGCGCAGTCCGCACTGGCGTTGCTGCGGGACGACGAGGAGATGCGCGGATCCCTCCCCCTGGGCGTGGACGGACCGGGCGACGAACTGGCCTTCGTGCGTCGGCGTCTCGTCGCCGCGCTCACCGAGGCCGACCCCGCTCCCCTGTTCCACCGCACCCGCCGCGGCCAGGCACGCCCCGCGCCCATGGGGCCGCTGGCACAACTCGGTGCCCTCCAGGGCCTCGTACCCGACACGCCGGTGCGGCTTCGCGAGGCGTTGGAGGCAAGGCTGGCGGGTCGGCGCCTCGCCACCCGCGTCGGGTGGCTCGACTTCCCGGAGACGGACCTCGCATCGGTGCGCCGGCTCCTCGACGGCGGTGCGCACCCGGCCGGCGCCCTCGGTCTCCCCCTCGTCGAAAGGCTGCTCCGCGCAGGCGTCCTGGTGCCCGCCGAGTCATGAGACGGGCGCCATGACGACTCCGGCACGGTTCCTCTGCTCCGACGCCGCCCGCCTGCGCGGCGACCCGATCGCGGGCACCGCGCCGTACGGCTCGGTCTGGATCCTCATCGAGTACCGGGCCGGCTGGCCGTCGAACGGCTTCGACGGCCTCGACCTCGAACCCGGGGTCAAGGCACGGGTGCGCTCCGCCGCGCAGGCCGTGCGCGCCCGCGTGCTGCTGATCAGACGCCACGGCCGCCTCCGGCCGGACGAAGGGCCGCGGTGGGCCGTCCTTCGCCACGAGAAGGACGGCGACCACAGCCAGGAATGGGGAACCTGGCACGACGACGGGGACCTGGCGGAGATCGTCACCGCCCTGAGAGCGCCCGGCGAACGGGGCCGTCCTCCCGTCGTCCTCGTCTGTGCCCACGGCATGCACGACACCTGCTGTGCCGTCCGCGGCCGCCCGGTGGCACGGGCGCTGAGCGAGGGCTGGCCGCAGCTGGTGTGGGAGTGCACGCACGTGGGGGGCGACCGGTTCGCCGCCAACGTCGCCGTCGCACCCGACGGCGTCTACTACGGCAACCTCGACGCCCTCTCGGCGGTCACGGTGGTCGAGGAGCACCTGGCGGACCGCATCCGGCCGGACCATCTGCGCGGATACACCGACCTCGTCCCGCCCGAGCAGGCCGCCCTGTCCGCCGTGCTCCACCACGTGGGTCCGTCGGGTCGGCACGACTACGTGATCGAGGAGACGGTCCGGGACGACGCCCGCTGGCGGATCCGCGTCACCGGCCGCCTCGCCGGACTGTCGACCTTCGAGGTCGAGATCCACGCCCACCGAGCGCCACCGCGCCTTCTGACCTGCCGCGGCCCGGCCCCCGGCTCGGCGGTGTACTACGAGGTCGCGTCGCTTCGCGCGGGCTGATCGCCTCCTCGACCTCGCCGGACGGCCCCGCTGTTCCGGCCGACCGGCGGCGGGCGCGCGGGCGCCGGTCGGGGACGCCCGCGCTCCCGGTCGGGAGGAGGCGGGACGACTGCCCGCGTCCCGTATGCCGGGCATTCGTGTCCACGATGTGGTCAATTGTTTGACCGGTTCGTACGGCCGCGAATAGGTTGCGCACCATGCACCGATCCGCGCTTCTGACGACTCGAGGTCACCTCGACCTGAAGCGTGTGTGCTCTGCCGCGTGTCGACGGTCCTGAAGAGCGACGCGGGCGCGGAGTCGGCCTCCCCGGAGGGGGTTCGACCGCGCCGGGGCACGGGCTCCCGGTTCCGTCCGGACCGTGATCCGGGCGGGTCTCCCGTTCCCCGTGTGCCGTGCCGCCTCGTACCGACCGTCCACGCACTCGCACAGGATCGGGAAGGCATCTCGTGGAGATTCCGCCGCCAACCACCACACGACATGACGCGCCCCTGCGGCGCTCGGACATCCCCGCCGCCGTTCCGGGTGCGCGCCGCGCGTCCGGCGCCGGGGCGGTGCTGGGCGCCGTCCTCGACCACGGTCCGGTGGCGCGCAGCACCGTGGCCCGGCTGACCGGGCTGTCGCCGGCGGCGGTGAGCGGGCACTGCGGGGTCCTGATGAGCAGGGGCCTGCTCCGCGAGAGCCGGGAGACGACCGGTCCGCGCGGCCTGGGCCGGCCCCACGTGCCGGTGGAGGTCGACGCGGACCGCTACCTCGTCGCCGGCGCCCACATCGCCGTCACGCACACCACGCTGTCGCTCGTGGACCTGCGCGGCCGGATCGTCGCCGAGGAGCGGCGTCCCCACGGGGACACCGCTCCGGGCCCCGTACTCGACGGACTGGCGGCCCGGTTGCCGGGGCTCGTGGCCGTGCACGCGGAAGGCCGGACCGTGCTCGCCCTGGGTGCCGCCACCGGACACTGGGTGGATCCCGCGGCCGGTGTCGTCGTACGCCACCCCCAACTCGGCTGGCGCGACGTGGCGGTACGGAGCGTGCTCGCCGAAGCGACCGGGCTGCCCGTCCATGTCGACAGCCACGCGCGGGCGTTGGCACGGGCCGAGCAGTTGGTGGGGCGGCGTGCCACCCGGTCGAGCGCGGTACTGCTCTTCGTGGGCAACGTCGTGGACGCGGCGTTCGTGACGGCGGGAGCCGTGCACCAGGGCCCGCGGTCCGCCGCCGGAAGCGTCGCCCATCTGCCGGTCGGCGCCACCGACGGCGGATCCGCCTCCTGCGCCTGCAGGGTGTCCGGATGCCTGGAGTCGGAGGTGTCGGAGGCGGCGCTGGTACGCCGGGCCGCCGCGGCGGGACTGTCCGTTCCCTCCTTCCCGGCCCTTCTGGAGCGGGCGCTGGCCGGCGATCCGACGGCGCGGGAGCTGTTCCTGCGCCGGGCCCGCCTGGTGGGCCGGGCCGCCGCCGTGCTCCTCGACATGTTCGATCCCGCCACTCTCATCGTGGTCGAGCCGGGGGCGGGGCGGCTGCCCGAGTGCCTCGCCGCGCTGCGGTCCGAGGTGGCCGAGCGCTCGTGGGTGTGCGACGACCCCGAACACCGCGTCGTCCCCAGCTCGTTCACCGGATCCGTCCTCGCGACGGCCGGTCCCGCGGTCGCGCTGGGAGCGCTGTACGACGATCCGCTCGGGCCCTGGCCGGCTCTCCCCGCCGTGTCCTGACCCGAGGTCCGCCGCGGCACCCGGCGACCACCGAAGTCCCGACTTAATTCAGTCAGTTGCATTGTTGACCGTACCCGAGCACACGTCGGAAGATGGATTCATGAGCAGCGAGCGAAGCATTCACGGGGCCTTCCCCGCGACGGGATGTTGTTGTTGATCCCGTCCCGGGCCATCGCCTGACGGCGTCCCGGACCGGTATTCGGCGCCGCGGTTCCACGCGGCGGAATCCGGAACACTTCTCGCTCGATCCACGGGTGTCGCACATTCCGCCTGCCGTATTTCTCCGTCGCCTTCCGCGACGTCCGGCGTGACATCCGTTCTCCCGCTCCACTCCCCTGCTTCTTCATGCCCTCGCCCGTTCGTGACTTTCCTTCCCTGGAGGAGACGTGTCCGTATCCGTGCCCCCGCAACCCCTGGCGGATATCGCCCCCGACCGCTTCAAGCAGGCCTTCCGGGCCTATCCGGCGGGTGTCGTGGTCGTCACCGCCGACGCCGGCCACGGGCCCGTCGGCTTCACGGCGACGTCGTTGTCGTCGCTGTCCCTCACCCCTCCGCTCGTCTCCTTCTCCATCGCCACGCGGTCGTCCTCCTGGCCCCACGTCGAGCAGGCCCGCACCGCGGTGGTCCACTTCCTCGGCTCCGACCAGGAGGACCTGGCCAGGCGTTTCGCCACCAGCGGCATCGACCGCTTCGCCGAACCCACCGCCTGGCGGCGGCTTCCCGAGGGCGAGCCGGTGCTCGCGGACGTGGCGGGGTGGCTGCGGCTGCGCGTCGAGTCCCTCGTGCCGGCCGGCGACCACCGCATCGTCATCGGCCGCGTCGTCGACTCGTGGCAGGAGCCCGGCCGGCGTCCGCTGCTCTTCCACGACGGCGCCTACCTCCCCGTCTGACCCCTCGGCACGGACCTCGGCGTTCTGCCTCCCCTTTCTTTCGCGTTTCCAGAACAGGACCGCCCATGACTTCCACTCCCGTCGCGCCACAGCTGGCCCGAAGAGGATTCCTCGCCCTGGCGGGAGGCGCCGCGCTCGGCCTCGCCGGATGCGCTCCGCCGCCCTCGCAGGCCACTCATTCCGCCCCCGCCAAGGCCCTTTCCACCGCACCCCCGCCGCCCGGCACCTCGCTTTCCGTGGCCGTCCGCACCGCGCGCATCCAGCTGGCGGAATCGGGTCTCGGGAAGGAACTCCCCTTCACGGTGTCCGAATGGCCGAACCTCTCCGCCGGACCGGACATCATCCAGGGATTCCGCGCGCAGGCCATCGATCTGGCCACCAATGCGGGAATTCCGCCGATCCAGGCGCACGCCATCGGCGTGAAGGCCCGGATCGTGGCGGTGCAGCTGCGCCGCAAGCCCACGTACGTGTTCGCCACCGCCCCGGGCTCGTCCCTCGCCCGGGTGGAGGACTTCCGCGGCAGGAAGGTCGCGTTCTCCCAGGGGCAGGCCCAGGGCGTCGTGGTGCTCCGCGCCCTGAAGAAGGCGGGGATCCCCTACGACGACGTCCGGTTGGTGGCGCTTCCCAGCACGCAGTTCCTGACCGCCCTGCAGTCCGGGCAGGTCGACGTCGCCCCGCTCGGCGAGCCCACGCTGACGAAGTACCTCGACCAGTACCGCAAGGACGGGGCGCGGGACGTGCGGACCGACGTCGTCGATCTGCTGACCGTCCTGTGGGCGCCGACGGAGGTGCTGGACGATCCCGCGAAGGCCGCCGCGGTCCGCAGTTTCGTCCCGTTGTGGGCGCGCGGCTCGGTGTGGGCGTGGGAGCACTCCGACCGCTGGATCGACGCGTACTACGTCAAGGACCAGGGGGTCGACCGCGAGGACGGCAGACGCATCGTCACCTCCCTCAACAAGCCGTACTTTCCCGCGCGTTGGGACGAGGCGATCGCCTGGGAGCAGGAGACCGCCGACCTCCTCGCCGAGGGCGGCTTCGTGCCCCGCTTCGACGTCTCGACGCTCTTCGACCGACGGTTCGAGGGCCTGGCGGCCCAGGCCGTCGCCGCACCGTACCGGGAGGGATCATGACCGCCGTCGTCGAGGAACGGACCCCTCGATCGAGCCAGGACGGACGCGGGGGCAAAGGCGACGGGGAGCCGCGGCACCTCGGCGACGCCGCCGCCGAGGCGGGCGGCCGCGCCCGGGGGCGGCGGCGACGGCTGGGGCCTGCCCGCCCGGTGCCGTTCGGCCGACTGCTCGGACCGGCGCTGATCCTCGCCGCCTGGTGGGGGGCCTCCGCCGCGGGCCTGCTCGATCCGCGCATCCTGTCCGGGCCCGGAACCGTGGTGTCCACCGCCGTCGACCTGGTCGCGGACGGACGGCTCCAGGGCAATGTGCTCATCTCGCTGCAGCGGGCGGGCCTCGGGCTGCTCCTGGGCGTCGTGACGGGTGTCGCGCTCGCCGTCGTGGCCGGCCTGAGCCGCACCGGCGAGTACCTGGTCGACGGGCCGCTGCAGATCAAGCGGGCGATCCCGTCCCTGGCGATGCTGCCGCTGCTGATCCTCTGGCTCGGCATCGGCGAGGACATGAAGGTCACGGTGATCGCGCTCGGCGTGGCCGTGAACATGTACATCAACACCTACGCCTCGCTCACCGGTATCGACAGCCGCCATGTGGAGCTGGCCGAGGTGCTGCGGCTCAGCCGGTTGCGGTTCGTACGCAAGGTGGTGATCCCGGGTTCGCTGCCGGGGTTCTTCGTGGGGCTGCGGCTGGGCGTGACCTCGTCCTGGCTCGGTCTGATCGTCGTGGAGCAGATCAACGCGACCAGCGGCATCGGCTACATGATGTTCCAGGCCCAGCAGTACGCCCAGTCCGACGTGATCATCGTGGGCCTGGTGGCGTACGGAGCCTTCGGCTTCGCCTCCGACGCCCTCGTCCGTGCCGTGGAGAGGAGGGCCCTGTCGTGGCGACGTACCCTGGCGGGCTGACCGAGGCGATTCCGGCTGTACGCACCCGCGCCCTCGTGCGCCGGTTCGGCACCCGGACCATCCTGAAGGACATCGATCTCGACCTGGCCCCGGGCGAGTTCACCGCCCTGCTCGGGCGCAGCGGATCCGGCAAGTCGACGCTGCTGCGTGCCGTCGCGGGTCTCGACCACGGTGTCGAGGGGGCGGGCGAACTGCGGGTACCCGACCGGGTGTCGCTGTCCTTCCAGGACTCCCGCCTGCTGCCGTGGCTCCGGGTCCTGGACAACGTCGTCCTGGGCCTGCGCGGTCCCGGCGCACGGGAACGGGGGCTGACCGCGCTCGAGGAGGTGGGACTCGCGGGGCGTGACCGATCCTGGCCGCACGAGCTGTCGGGAGGCGAGCAGCAGCGCGCGGCCCTCGCCCGCGCCCTGGTCCACGATCCCGAACTGCTGCTGGCCGACGAGCCGTTCGGGGCGCTGGACGCGCTGACCCGGATCAGGATGCACGGGCTGCTGCGCGAGCTGTACGAGCGGCACCGCCCGGCGGTGCTCCTGGTCACCCACGACGTCGACGAGGCCGTCGAGCTGGCGGACCGGGTGCTGGTCCTGGAGGACGGTCGGCTCTCGCTGGACCTGGCGGTCGAGCTGCCCACGCCCCGCAGCCGGCGCGACCCGCGGTTCCAGGAGTACCGCGACACGCTGCTCGCCGCCCTCGGCGTGACGCGGCCGGAATCCCCCGCGCCCGGCGCCGCCTCCCCGGATCACGACCGCCACGGCGCCGCCTCCCCGGATCACGACCACCGCGGCGCCGCCTCCCCGGATCACGACCACCGCGCCGTCACCGGCCGGCCCGCCGGCCGCCCCGTCGGCCACCCGGCCCTCGACCACACCCCCGCCGACGACGACCCCCGTCACCCTCTCCAGGAGGAGAAGTCCCATGCCCCGCACGCCTGACCGTCAGCCCCTGCACCTCAACGCCTTCCTGATGTCGGCGGGTCACCACGAGGCGGCGTGGCGGCTGCCCGAGAGCCCGGCGCGGGGCGGTACGGACATCGCGCACTACCAGAACCTGGCGCGGATCGCCGAACGCGGCAAGCTCGACTCGGTGTTCCTGGCCGACAGTCCCGTCCTCCACGGCGACCCCGGGCGCCGGCCGTCGAGCAAGCTGGAGCCGACCGTCCTGCTGACCGCGCTCGCCGCCGTCACCAGCCGCATCGGGCTCATCGCCACCGCCTCGACGAGCTACAACGAACCCTTCAACCTCGCCCGGCGGTTCGCCTCCCTGGACCACGTGTCCGGAGGACGCGCCGGCTGGAACATCGTCACCACGGCCGGCGCCGAGGCGGCCCGCAACTTCGGCCTGGACGACACCCCGCTGCATCACGCGCGCTACGAGCGGGCCGCCGAGTTCGTCGAGGTGGCCGCCAAGCTCTGGGACAGCTGGGCGGACGACGCCGTCGTGGCCGACAAGCAGCGCGGCGTGCACGCGCTGGCGGAGCGGGTGCGGCGGATCGAGCACCGGGGCGCGTACTTCCGGGTCGACGGCCCGCTCAACGTGGAGCGCTCGCCGCAGGGGTACCCCGTCCTCGTCCAGGCCGGCTCCAGCGAGGACGGCAAGGACTTCGCCGCCCGCTACGCGGAGGCCGTGTTCACCGCCCAGCAGACGCTGGAGGAGGGCATCGCCTTCTACCAGGACGTCAAGCGGCGCGCCGTCGCGTTCGGCCGCGATCCCGAAGGGATCAGGATCCTCCCCGGGATCGTGCCCGTCATCGGGGACACCGAGGCCGAGGCACGGGAGCTGGACGCGGAACTCGACCGGCTGATCTCCCCGGAGTACGCCAGGCGCCAGCTCGCCCAGCGGCTGCGGATCGCGCCGGAGGACCTCGACCTCGACCGGGAACTGCCCGAGGACATCCCGACCGAGGACGAGATCGAAGGGGCCAAGAGCCGCTACACGCTCGTCGTCGACCTCGCCCGGCGCGAGCGGCTGACCGTGCGTCAGCTGATCGGCCGGCTCGGCGGCGGACGCGGGCACCGGACCTTCGCGGGAACCGCCGTGCAGGTCGCCGACACGATCGAGCACTGGTACGACAGCGGCGCGGCCGACGGCTTCAACATCATGCCCGCGGTGCTGCCGTCCGGCCTCGAACGGTTCGTCGACGAGGTGGTGCCGATCCTCCAGGAGCGGGGCCTCTTCCGGACCGAGTACACCGGGACGACCCTGCGCGAGCACTACGGCCTCCCCCGCCCGGCCAACCGCCTCTTCGACCTGCCCGACGCGGACACGACCCCGGGCACGGACGCGAACACGAACACGGACGCCGAGCGGTCCTCCGCACTGGTGGACGCCCGGTGACCGGTTGTTCCCCCGCGACCGCGCCCGGCCCGGCCGCCGCCGAGGCGGCCGGGCCCGGCGGTCCGCGTCCCGGCGGCTGGGCGCGCCGGCTCCTCGGCTACTGCCTGCGCCACCGCCGTGACCTCGCCCTGGCCTACGGCGCCGCGGTCGTCGCCGCCGTGGCCACCGCGACCCTGCCGCTGGTCCTGCGCCATGTCGTCGACGCCGTCGACGCCGGGACCGCGGGCTCGCTGACGCCGTGGTTCGCGCTCCTGGTCACCCTCGGCGCGGTGCGCTTCGGCGCGAGCTTCACCCGGCGGTACCGGTCGGGACGGGTGTCGCTCGGCGTCCAGTACGACCTGCGCAACGACGCCTTCGCCTCGCTCGTACGGCTCGGCGGCGTCAAGCAGGACGAGCTGCGCACGGGACAGGCCGTGAGCCGCTCCATCTCCGACATCACGCTCATCCAGACGCTGCTGCAGTTCCTGCCGAACCTCACCGGCAACGTGCTGATGTTCCTGGCGTCCGTGGTCCTCATGGCCCTGCTGTCCCCGCTGCTGACGGCGGTGGCGCTGGTCGTCGGGCCGCTGCTGTGGTTCATCGCCTTCCGCAGCCGCCGCGACCTGTTCCCCGCGAACTGGCACGCCCAGCAGGAGGCGGCCGAGGTCGCCTCCGCCGTGGAGGCGACGGTCACCGGGGTGCGGGTGGTGAAGGGCTTCGGGCAGGAACGGCGCGAACTGGCGGGCCTGGACCGGCGGGCGCGCCGGCTCTTCGCCTCCCGGATCCGGGTCGTGCGGTACACGAGCCGGTACAACCCTGCGCTACAGGCGGTGCCCGCCCTCGGCCAGGTCGCGGTCCTCGCGCTCGGCGGCTGGATGGCGCTGGACGGACGCATCTCGCTGGGCACGTTCCTCGCGTTCACGACGTACCTCGGTTCGTTCGTCACGCCGGTACGGCAGCTGGCCACGCTGCTCACCGTGTGGCAGCCCGCGCGGGCGGGCGCCGTCCGCGTCCTGGAGGTGATCGACGAGACGCCGGGCCTGGCCGAGGCGCCCGACGCGGTCGCACTCCCGCCCGGTCCGCCTTCCGTCGTCTGGGAGGACGTCACCTTCGGGTACGGCACGGAGGACGGGTCGGGGACGGGGTCCGGGGGGCCGCTGCTGCGCGGCTTCTCCCTGGAGATCCGTCCGGGCGAGACGGTGGCGCTCATCGGGCTCGCCGGCTCGGGCAAGTCGACGGCGGCCGCGCTGCTGCCGCGCTTCTACGACGTGGCGGGCGGCCGGGTGCTGGTCGGCGGCCACGACGTGCGCGAGCTGTCCCTGGACTCGCTGCGCTCACGGATCGGCTTCGTGTTCGAGGAGTCGCTGCTGCTCTCCGACACCGTGCGCGCCAACATCGCGTACGGAGCTCCCGACGCCGACGACGAGCGGATCCGGGCGGCGGCCCGGCTCGCCCGCGCGGACGAGTTCGTCGGGCGGCTGCCGCACGGCTACGACACGGTCGTCGGCGAACAGGGGCTCACCCTCTCCGGCGGACAGCGGCAGCGGATCGCCCTGGCCCGCGCCCTGCTGACGGAGCCGTCCCTGCTGGTCCTGGACGACGCCACGTCGGCGATCGACACCCGGGTGGAGGCGGAGATCCACGACGCGCTGCGGACGGAGGTCCGCCGCCCCACGACGCTGATCGTGGCACACCGGCGCTCCACCCTGGAGCTCGCCGACCGGATCGCCGTACTGGACGGGGGCAGGGTCGTCGACACCGGCACCCTGGACGAACTGCGCTCCCGCTCGACGCTGTTGAGGACCCTGCTGTCGGCCGCGGACGAGCCCGCCCGGGCCGAGCCCGCGCCCGCCGCCCCGCCCACGCCGTCCGACGCGGTCACCGCCGCGCTGTGGCGGCGTGACGAGGACGGCGCCTCCGACGACGAGGGCGGTGACGCCGCCGTCCGTGCCGCGCAGGCCTTCGCGGAGGCCGCCGCGACCTCCGGTCCCGGACGCGGCGCCCCGGGCGGCGGCGGGCTGCTCGGCTCCGCCCCGCCGAACCCGGAGATCCTGGCCGGGCTCGCCCGGATGCCGCTGCCCCCGGCCGATCCGGGGCTGCCCGTCGAAGCCGCCGCGTCGGCCGAGCCGGAGCTGACCTTGCGGCGCCTGCTGAAGCCGTTCCGGGCGCCGCTGGCACTGGGGCTCCTGCTCGTCGCGCTCGACGCGCTCGCGCAGATCGCCGTACCGGTCCTGGTGCGGCACGGCGTCGACGACGGCGTGGCCCACGGCGTCCACGGCGCCCTGCTCACGGCCGCGGTCGCCGCCGCGCTGGTCGTCGCGGCCAACTGGGCCGTCGGAGTCCTCCAGGTGAGGACCACGGGCCGCACCGGCGAGCGGCTGCTGTACACGCTGCGGGTCAAGACCTTCGCGCAGTTGCAGCGGCTCGGCCTGGACTACTACGAGCGCGAGCTCGGCGGCCGGATCATGACCCGGATGACCACGGACGTGGACGCCCTGTCGACGTTCCTGCAGACGGGCCTCATCACCGCGGTGGTCAGCGCGCTGACGATCACGGGGGTACTGGCCGCGCTGCTCGTGATCGACGCGGAGCTGGCCCTCGTCCTGGTCGCGGTGGTGCCGGTCCTCGCCGTGGCGACGGCCGTGTTCCGCCGCTGCTCCGTACCCGCCTACCGGGAGGCGAGGGAGCGTGTCAGCGTCGTGAACGCGGCCCTGCAGGAGAACGTCGCCACGATCCGGGTCACCCAGGCGTTCCGCCGCGAGGGGCACAACGCCCGCCGCTTCGCCGTCCTGGCCGGCGAGTTCCGGGACGCGCGGCTGCGCGCACAGCGGTACATGGGCGTGTTCTTCCCGTTCGTGGAGTTCCTGGGCACCCTCGCGGCGGCCGCCGTGCTGGCCGTCGGCGCGGGGCAGGTGACCGAGGGGCGGCTCACCGCGGGCACGCTCATCGCGTTCCTGCTGTACGTGGAGCTGTTCTTCGCGCCGATCCAGCAGCTGTCGCAGGTGTTCGACGGCTACCAGCAGGCGGTCATCGGCCTGTCCCGGCTGCGGGCCCTCATGCGGACCCCGACGGGCACGCCCGCCGCCGGCCGGCCGCGCGAGGTCCGACGGCTGCGCGGCGAGGTCGAGTTCGACGCGGTGTCCTTCGCCTACCCCGGCGGCCGGCGGGTCCTCGACGGTCTGCGGCTGCGGATCTCGCCGGGCGAGACCGTCGCGCTCGTCGGCACGACGGGCGCCGGCAAGTCCACGGTCGTCAAGCTCCTCGCCCGCTTCTACGACCCCACGGACGGCGCCGTCCGCGTCGACGGCGTCGATCTGCGGGAGTACGACCTGACGGGCTACCGACGCCGTCTCGGCATCGTGCCCCAGGAGCCGCACCTCTTCAGCGGAACCGTCCGCGACGCGATCGCCTACGGGCGGCCGGAGGCCTCGGACGCCGAGGTGGAGGCCGCCGCGCGGGCCGTCGGCGCGCACGAGATGGTCGCGGCGCTGCCCCGGGGCTATCTCCAGCAGGTGGGGGAACGCGGGCGGAACCTGTCCGCCGGGCAGCGCCAGCTGCTCGCCCTCGCCCGTGCCGAACTCGTCGACCCGGACGTGCTGCTCCTCGACGAGGCCACGGCCTCGCTCGACCTGGCCAGCGAACGGCGCGTGACCGCCGCGACGGCGACCCTGACCAGGCGCCGCACCACCGTCGTGGTCGCCCACCGGCTCACCACCGCCGCCCGCGCCGACCGGGTCGTCGTCCTCGACGGCGGCCGGATCGCCGAGACGGGCACGCACGAGGAACTGCTCGCGGCGGGCGGCCCCTACCGCCGGCTGTGGGACGCCTTCCGCGACGGCGCCACCGCGGACGCCGACGCCCCCGACCCCCGTACGACCGATCAACTCATGCAGGAGAGTGCACGATGACGCAGTACCGCAGTCTGGGCCGCACGGGCGTGAAGGTCAGCCCGCTGTGCCTGGGGACGATGATGTTCGGCGCCCGGGGCAACGCCGACCACGAGGACTCCGTACGGATCATCCACCGGGCGCTCGACGCGGGCGTCAACTTCGTCGACACGGCCGACGTCTACTCGGCCGGCGAGTCCGAGACCATCGTGGGCAAGGCCCTCGCGGGCGGCCGGCGGGACGACGTGGTGCTGGCCACCAAGTTCCACGGCGCGCTCGGCGACGGCCCCAACGAGCGGGGGAACTCCCGCCGTTGGATCATCCGCGAGGTCGAGAACAGCCTGCGGCGCCTGGGCACCGACTGGATCGACCTGTACCAGGTGCACCGGCCCGAGCCGGACACCGACTTCGACGAGACGCTGGGCGCCCTCACCGATCTGGTGCGCCAGGGCAAGATCCGGTACATCGGAACGTCCACGTTCGAACCGTCGGCGATCGTGGAGGGCCAGTGGACCGCCGAACGGCGGGGCCGGGAACGGGTGGTCGCCGAGCAGCCGCCCTACTCGCTGCTCGCGCGGGGCGTCGAGCGCGAGGTGCTGCCGGTGGCCGAGCGGTACGGGCTCGGCGTGCTGGTCTGGAGCCCGCTGGCCGGAGGCTGGCTGTCCGGCCGCTACCGCGAGGGCGCGCCGCAGCCCGTCTCCAGCCGCGCGGAGCGCCAGGCCGAGCGCTTCGACATCACCTCTCCCGAGAACGCGGCCAAGCTCGACGCGGCGGAGGCCCTCGCCCGGCTCGCCGAGGAGGCGGGGCTGACGCTGGTGCAGCTCGCCCTGGCGTTCGTGCTCGAACACCCGGCGGTGACGTCCGCGATCATCGGTCCGCGCACCTTCGACCAGCTGGAGAGCCAGCTCGGCGCGGACGCGATCCGGCTCGACCAGGACGTCCTGGACCGCATCGACAAGATCGTCCCGCCGGGCGTCGACCTCTCCGCGCGCGACGGGGGTTACACCCCGCCCTCGCTCACCGACCCGGCGCTGCGCCGCCGCGGACGGGCATGACGTGGCGACGGCGCGCGACGGCCGAGGCCGGGCGCGCGCCGAGCGGAGCCGCGGGCGTGGCGCGGGCCGGCGTCAGACCGGCTTGCGCCACACGGAGACGTGCTTCGCGGAGTCCTGGGTGAAGGGGGTCCCGTCCCAGTCCGCGACGCGACGTTCCGGCTCCAGCCCGGCGATCCGTGCCATCAGGTCGAGCTCCGCCGGCCAGGCGTAGCGGTGCCGGGAGTTCCCGCGGCGGTAGCGGCCGTCGTCGCCGTCGAGGGTGAGGTGGTGCGAGACGAGAACCTGCTCGACGAGGTCGAAGGTGTCGAAGCCGAGGTGCCGTTCGGAGACGTCGAACGGCACCGCGACCTGTCCGGGCGGCAGGAACCGCAGCGGCGGCACGCCCAGCTCGATGACGAAGCGGCCGCCGGGCCCCAGATGACGTGCGGCGTTGCGGAAGCACTCGACCTGCTCGTCCTGCGTGAGCAGGTTCGTGATGGTGTTGTAGACGAGGTAGACCAGGGTGAACTCGCCGGGGACGACGGTGGTGGCCATGTCCCCGAGGGCCACCGGGAGCGTGCTTTCGTCGGCCTTCCGCCGCAGCACCGCCGCCATGTGCTCGGACAGTTCGATGCCCACGACCGGCACGCCGCGTTCCCGGAGCGGGACGCCCACTCGTCCGGTCCCGATGGCGAACTCCAGTGCCCGGCCCTCTCCGGCGAGCTCGGCGAGAAAGTCGAGCATCGGTCCGAGGGCGGCGGCCGAGGACGCTTCGGCCTCCTCGGCGTCGTAGCGGTCGGCGGTCTCACGGGTCCACAGTTCGCTGCTCGTCACGGACGGCCACTCTGCAGGGTGCCGCGGGGTGCTGTCGACGCATTTACCGCCGACCGTCGCGCCAGGACGTCAGGACGTGTCGTCAAAGGGGCACGCCCACATGAGTAGTGACGCGAGGGTGACGGCCGCGTGGTAGGACGCGGCGGTCTTGTCGTACCTGGTGGCGAGACCGCGCCACTGCTTCAGGCGGTTGAAGCAGTGTTCGACGACGTTGCGGCACTTGCAGAGCTGGCGACCGAAGGCCACAGGGCGGCCTCCGAGGCTACCGCGCCGCAGTCGGTTGGCGATCTGGTCGGCTCGCTCGGGGATCGTGTGGCCGATACCGCGAAGCCGCAACCAGGCGCGGATCGCTTGGGAGCCGTAGCCCTTGTCCCCCAGGACATGATCGGGGCGGATCCGGGGGCGTCCTGGTCCGCTCCGGGGTACTCGTATCGCGTCCATGACGGCGGTGAATCGGGTGCAGTCGTTGGTGTTCCCGCCGGTCAGGACCAGGGCCAGCGGCCGGCCGAGTCCATCGACGGCCAGGTGGAGTTTGCTGGTCAGCCCGCCCCGGGAGCGGCCCAGCGCCTGGTTCCGGAGTCTTTTTCGCGCCCCAGCGGCATGCTGGTGGGCCCGCACGACGGAGCCGTACCGCTGGGGTACATCCCGCCACGCCACCCCGGTCCGGAACTTCCACACGATGCCGTTCAACACCGTCCGGTCATCCAGACGAGGACGACCGGTGCTGGGCCTGGGCAGCAGCGGCTCCACCAGGTCCCACTCGGCATCGGAGAGTTCATGACGTATCACCGGATCATGATCCACTATTCAAGATCACTTTGACGGTACGTCCTCGCTCGGCAAAACGTAGCGGAACGGGCCAGCACGGTGTTCGCCGAGCGCCGCCAGTTGACCACGAGGCCAACCAGCCCCAGCAGGCGCAGGCCGGGGGAGGGCGCCAGCCGACCCTCGCCGAGCCGGCCGCCAGGCCACCTCGAACAGTTCCAGCAATGCGGCGGACAGCCCACCCGCAGTCCCGGCCAGCGCCGACCCGCCAGGTCGAACCGGCCGAGCAGCGCCAGCACTACGCCCGAGCCCAGCCCGCGGCGCCCTGGCTGCCTGAGACCAGCGTTACGGGCGGTCGTCCGCTTCGCCCTGCCGGCTCAGGCCGAGGGCGGTACCGCTGAACGCGGTGCGCGGGGTCCGTGAGGAGCCGGACGGCTGCCAGCCGAGGGCGTCAAGGATGCCGGTCAGCCGGGCCGGGTCGGGGGTCAGGCCGGCCGGGTCGGGAGGCAGCAGGTCGCCGACGCCAGCGGACTTGCTCAGGGTCTCGGCATCGCCGTCGCTGTACCAGCCGGCGACCAGGTAGCGGAAGCTGTCGTCGGGGTCGGTGCCATCCGTGCGGTCGTGGATGGAAAAGACGTCCGTGTTGTACGGCTGGTACGCGGCGAACGTCGGCAGGCCGGGGCCAACCGCAGTGAGGAACAGACCCCCCTCGGCGCCCGGTTCGGCCCACTCGCCGGACTCCAGGTCGACCCTCCTCCCCGTTGCGGCGGGCCCGGTCCGGCTGTCGGTCAACGCGAGGCTCCGGGCGGTGCCACGCGCCCCGTGCGGACCCTCGATGTCCAGGTGGTCACTCTGGACAACCCAACCGACGGCCTGGCGCGCGTCGGCCGGTCCCTGGTACCGAACCACCAGCCAGCGGTTGGGCACCAGAGGGAAGGTGGTCTGGCCGCTGTCGGGGGCGTCGAGCCCGGCAGCGGGGGCCTCGGGGAGCTCCCATTGCACGTGCACGCCCTCAAAGGACTCCTCGAAGCTTGAGACGCCCGACAAACTCGCCCGGCTGACGAGCCGAGCGTGGACAGTGATCGGCACGATCAGGTCGGCCCCGGGGGCCGCTGCCTCGGGGGCGGGAGTCAGGCCAAGGCTCGCGGCCACCTCGGGCGACATCTGCACCTTCGCGGGGCCTTTTGAGTTGGGCATGGTCTCGGACATGGCGTCTCCTCACTGGCCGACTCCGATGTCGGCCCGTGCACACCTCCCCGTAACGGGACGTAGCCAAACGGCTACCCTGCGACGCCTAGCGCCGCAACGTCGTCGACCGCTGCTGAAACCGTCTGAAGCAGTGGCGCGGCCTCGCCACCGGGTACGACAAGACCGCCGTGCCCTACCAGCAGCCGTCGCCCTCGCGTCACTACTCATGTGGGCATGACCCTTTGACGACACGTCCTAGGGGCGGATCCCGTCGCAGGCGATCCTCAGATGGCGCGGCCCGCGCAGTACGGCGTTCCGGCGGTACGGGGGCGGGTCGTCCAGCAGGCGGGGGTTCTCCAGTCTCCGGGCCAGCTCCGACAGGGCGAGCTGGGCCTCCAGCCGGGCGAGCGGGGCACCGAAGCAGCTGTGGATGCCGCTGCCCAGGCCGAGGTGCTGGACGTCCGGGCGGTCCGGGTCGAAGCGGTCCGGGTTCTCGAAGCGCTGGGGGTCGCGGTTGCCGGACGCCAGGACCAGCCAGAGGGTGGAGCCCTTGGGGATGGTGACGCCGCGGACCTCGATGTCGGCGAGCGTGGTGCGCTGGGGCAGCAGCTGCACCGGCGGCTCGAAGCGCAGGAGTTCCTCGACGATGGGCACGGCCAGGCGCGGTTCGTCCCTCAGACGTCGGAGGACCTCGGGATTGCGCAGCAGGGTCAGCATTCCGTTGGTGATGAGGTTGACCGTGGTCTCGTGCCCCGCGATCAGGAGCAGAGCCGCGGTGCTGAGCAGTTCCATCGTGGTCATCGAGCCGTCCGGGCCCTTGGCCGTCGCCAGCTGGGAGAGCATGTCGTCCCCGGGGTTCTTCCGGCGCTCCTCGATCAGGGCGGCCAGGTACATGCCCAGCTGCATCCGGGCCTCGTGCGCGCCCTTGCCGCGCTCGGCGGGATCGGCGTCCGGGTCGGGGTCGAGGCTGGCGGCGAGGGTGTCCGCCCAGGTGTGGAACCGTGCCTCGTCCTCGCGCGGCACTCCGAGCAGCCGGCAGATCACCGTCACCGGGAACGGGTAGGAGAACTCCTCCACCAGGTCGATCCGGCCCGGGTCGCCGAGGCCGTCGATGAGGCCGGCGACGATGTCGTGGAGCTCCGGGCGCATGCCGTCGACCCGGCGGGGGGAGTGCGGCGGGCCGAAGTGCCGGTTCGTCATGCGTCGCATCCGGTCGTGCTCCGGCGGGTCGAGCCGGAGGAAGCCCGGGGGCAGGGCGCTCTCCTCGGAGGGCGACTCGGCCAGCGGGTCGGCGCCGCCGGACGCCAGGTTGCGGGCGTCGGAGCTGATCCGGGGATCGTGCAGGAGGCTGCGGATCTCGTAGTAGGTGCTGACCACGTACGGCCCGTCGGCCTCGTGGTGGACCGGTGTCCTCCGCAGCTCTTCGTAGATCGGGTACGGGTCGGCCCGGTTGGCGTAGTCCAGGATCTGGTGCAGCAGGGTTCGCGTCATGGCAGGTCCTTGTGGCCGTGCGGGTCAGTGTGCGGGGGTGAACGTCATCCGGCGGTCGGCCGGCGAGTATCCGCTGAGGGTCACGGTGGGGCCGTGGCTGGGGACCGACGGGTCGGGGAAGTCCGCGTCCATCGGCCGCTGTCCGTCCGCGTGCCGGTCGACCGTGGGGAACTGCGGCGGGAACGGCGCGGTGCTCTCGATGAGTTCCTTGTAGAACGGCAGCCACCGCCCGTGGTCGAAGGAGACGGCACCGATGACACGCCCCTGGTAGCCGTAGACCCCGACGAACCGGCGGCTGTCCAGCGAGCCCTGCGAGATCAGGATCTCCGTCGCCATCGAGGGCACTCCCACCGACTTGACGTTGACGCCGAACTGGGAGGACCAGAAGGCCGGCACGTCCATGTGCGGCAGTCGGTCGATGCTCTCGCTGAGCATGTTGTGCGCCGCGATCCCGGCCTGGGCGACGGCGTTGCCCCAGTGCTCCAGCGAGAGGAACTGGTAGCCGAACAGGGGGTGGGGGCAGCGGGCGACGTCGCCCGCCGCGTAGATGTCGTCGGTGACGATCCCGCGGATGTCGAAGGCCCGGCAGCCGGCGTCGCAGGCGATGCCGCGGGGTCCGGCCCCGAGCCCGGAACCGTTCAGCCACTCGGTGTTGCGGAGGGCTCCGAGCGAGACGACCACCACGTCGGTCTCCACGGTGGAGCCGTCGGACAGGTGCGCGGCGCGCACCCGCCCCGAGGCGTCGCCCTCCAGAGCGGTCACCGTGACCCCGCACCGCAGGTCCACGCCGTTCTCGCGCTGGAGGCCGGCGGCCACCGCGGCGACCACCCCGCCGAGCGCGCCGACCAGGGGCGCGGAGCCCCGTTCGGCGAGGGTGACGGGGAGACCGCGTTCGCGGCAGGCGGAGGCGATCTCCGAGCCGGCGAAGCCCCCTCCGATGACGAGGACCCGTCGGGGCCCCTCGTCGAGCCGCCGGGCGAGCGCGGCGCCCTCGTCGCGGGTCCGCAGCACGAAGACGCCGTCGAGCTCGGCCTCCTCCTCGCGCGGCCACGGCCGGGCCCGGACGCCGGTGGCGATGAGCAGCCGGTCGTACGGCACCTCGTCGCCGTCGGCCAGCCGCACCCTCCGCGCCGCCATGTCCAGGGCGGTGGCCGGAACGCCGAGCCGCCAGGTCGCGTCGACGGACCGGAGCCGGGGCAGCGCGGTGCGGTCGGCGCGAGCCCTGCCCAGCAGCACCCCCTTCGACAGCGGGGGCCGGTCGTACGGTTCCCAGGGCTCGTCGCCGATCATGGTCAGTTCCCCCGCGAAGCCCTTGGCCCGCAGGGTCTCGGCGGCCCGCAGACCCGCCAGCGAGGCGCCGACGACGACGATGCGGCCCTCGCGCCTGAGCTGCTCCAGGACTCCCTCACCGAGCATCGGGCACCGCCTCGGCCGGCTCGTCCACGGCATCGACGAGGATGGCCTGTACGGGGCAGGCCGCGGCGGCCTGGGCCAGCTTCTCGCGCTGCGCCTCGTCGGCGTCCGGGTCGTACAGCAGCGCCTCGTCGCCGTGCATGGTGAAGATCTCCGGAGCGAGGAACGCGCACTGCGCGTACCCCTGGCAGCGGTTCAGGTCGACGGCAATGCTCACCACGGGATCGGTCCTCTCCAACGGCCCGGTCATGTCCCCCGCGCCACTCTCGTCGGCCGGGAGGGCCACAGCGACGGGGAGCGGACCGTTCGGGTGAGCGGTGCGGCCCGGTCAGGTCGGATCGGCGGGCCGCGGCCCGGCGGATCGGCGCCGCAGGCCGTTCAGGCCGAGGATCAGCACCCAGGCCGGGAAGACCAGCTCCGACCAGGGCACGTTCGATCCGACCACGAGCAGCGTCAGGCCGGCCAGGTAACCGACGACGGCGAGCGGGCGCGGGAGGACACCGAGCCGGTGTCCGATGGTCGAGGTCGTGAGGACGAACACCGCCGCCATCCGCAGGGCGTAGGTGGTCAGCAGGGCGTAGGCGAGGTCGTGGCCGAAGGAGGAGCCCTGCCCGCCCCCCTCGTCGAGTACGCTCCCGGCCGCCGCGGCGGCACCGAACAACGTGGCGACGAAGACCAGACCGCTGCCCAGGAACACCGTGGAGACGAACCTGTCCTCGCGCTCGCCCGCCTGCGCGCGCAGGGCGCCCATGAACCACAGGAACGCGATCCCGGCGAACGGGACCAGCTCCAACGCCGTCCGCACGGCGCCCCGTTGCCCCGCGTCCACGGTCGCTCCGACCCCGTCGGCCCCGCTCGGCAGGGCGAGGCGTACCAGGACGATCGCCGTGGTCGTCAGGACCGCGAACACGACTCCCGCCGTCCCGGCGGCCCAGGGTGTCGCGAGGCGCTTGTGGTTCCGCTCCATGGTCTCCCGCTCTCCGCTCGCGCTTCCTTGCGTCCGGACACCCGCGACCGCGGGACGGGTCAGGCGGCGCGGCGGTCGCCCTCGTCGTCGCAGGGCAGTTCGGCGGCCGGGTGGTTGGCCGTGAAGTCGCGGGTGGCCTGGCGTTCGGCCTCGGTGATGGCGGTGGGCTCGACCTGGATGATGCCGCCGAAGGGGCGGTCGACGTCCCGGATGATGCACAGCGCCGTCGTGAGGAGGGCGGTGATCACGACGAGGGTGATCAACTGGCCGCGGTTGTTCCTGCGGGGCAGGCAGATGCCGAGGGCGACCACGGTGATGACGAGCGTCGCCAGGAGGAACCAGAGGATCGCGCTGGGGATGCTGGCGGTCGCCTGGGTGAGGCGCTCCTCGCGCTCGTCGGAGCGCTTGTTGTCGGCGGCGACCAGCATGCCGAAGACCGGCTGGCCCGCCAGGTCCTCGAACGTCGCGCGGAAGTCCGTGGACCAGACGCTGGGCGCCGGGGAGCCCTTGCCGTCGGCCATGGCCGGCCACTCCTGGACGCGGACGGCACGGGCGTAGCAGACCGCGGCGGCCTGGATCCTGGCCCGCTGCGCGTCGGGCGCGTACTCGGCGGTCTCGACGAGCTGGTCCAGGGCGCGGGCCTCGCCGCGCGAGGCGACCTCCGCCTTCCCGTACGAGCCGTTGGCGGTGACCAGGACGAAGGAGAGCAGCAGGACGGTCATGGTCAGCAGCGGACCGACCAGGTCCTTCACCGCCATGCCCGTGCCGTCGTCCTCGCTGAGCAGCCGGGGCCGCAGCCAGCGGTTGGCGGCGAGGCCGGCGAGCAGGGCGAGGACGGCGACGACGATGACGAGGAGCACGGGTGGTTGCCTCCGAAGGGCGGTGCGGGAGCCCGGGGCGTGCCGGGACTCCCTGGGGGCGGGCTTGCCGATCATGACGCGACCGGGACGCCCGGAGGGTGGGGCACACGTTCGATCGCCCCGCACGAGGGACAACCTTGGGCCGGGGGGAGCACGGGGCCGTGATCGCGGGTCCCGGCCACGGGCCCTCGTCACGGGTCTCCGCCGGAGGTCTCCGCTCCCCCACGGCCCACCCGTTCGGCCGCCGCGTGTGGCCGGACGGGGCGGGCAGCCGGAGGCTGGTGCTCTGCTGCGCCCGTACCCGTACCGCTGCGGGTCCCTGGAGGCGTCGCCCGACCCGAGCGGGAGGCATGGGTGATCGAGAGGCTCGAAGGAGTGCCGGCGGGCGTCATCGCCTTCGAGGCGTCCGGCAAGCTGTCCGCCGAGGACTACCGGGACGCGGTGCTTCCCGCGCTCGTCGAGGCGGCGGGGGCGGGTGAGGTGCGGTTCCTGATCGTCGTGCGCGACTTCGACGGCATGTCGGGCGGGGCGTTGTGGCAGGACCTCAAGGTCGGTGTCGAGCACCTGCGCGCCTGGAAGCGGATCGCGCTGGTCACCGACATCGAGTGGATGACGCACGTCACGTCGCTCTTCGGCTGGATGACTCCGGGAGAGACGAGGACCTTCCCGCTCGACCGGCGGGACGAGGCGGTCGCGTGGGTCGCCGGGTGACGGGGGCTCCGTCCCGCCGACGGAGACGGACGGGACCGGGGACGGGGGCGCCGCTCCCGGC
>NZ_JBHTST010000106.1:6705-30643 GCF_042794995.1 Streptomyces sp. NPDC056503 | reverse complement strand
CGCACTCGTGGTGCGCCGGGCCCGTCACGTACGGCAAAGCCCTCGGGGCCGTCCTACAGATACGGCCCCGAGCCGACCGCGCGCCCGTGCCCACGGCCACCGGGCTCGTCGTCGTCGTCGTGCGAGGCGCCGGGCGGCAAGGCCCGCCGCATCTGCTCCAGTTGGGCGCGGGCCGCCATCTGCTGGGCGAAGAGCGCCGTCTGGATGCCGTGGAAGAGGCCTTCCAGCCACCCCACCAACTGGGCCTGCGCGATGCGCAGTTCCGCCTCGGAGGGGATGGTCTCGTCGGTGAACGGGAGCGAGAGCCGCTCCAGCTCCTCGACCAGCTCCGGCGCGAGGCCGTCCTCCAGCTCCTTCACCGAGCTGGCGTGGATCTCCTTGAGCCGGACCCGGCTGGCCTCGTCGAGAGGTGCCGCCCGAACTTCCTCCAGAAGCTGCTTGATCATGCTGCCGATCCGCATGACCTTCGCAGGCTGCTCGACCATTTCCGTCACCGGGACCTCGCGGGGTTCGTCGTCGCCCTGGGCGCCGCCGAGTGCCATCCCGTCCTGTCCCACGATGAGGACCTGGGGGCTCTCCGGCGACCTGTCATTCCTCGGCATCTCCATGCCGCCATTCTCTCGCACACATGCTTCACCACCAGGTGTGCCCGGAGAGAAGGGTGATCCACCCTCCTCTCCGGGCACGGTCAGGGCACGGAAAGGCGTCAGGTCGCCGCGCGGCGGGCCACCGCCCCCTTCGAGCGGGTCACCAGGGCGGCGAGCAGCGCCGCGCCGAGCGGGACGGCGACCAGCAGGGCCGCCAGCGTCTCCCAGGGCACCACGACCGGCACGTACGGCGGGGTCAGGTCGCCGCCCCAGCCCTCGGCGACGTTCTGCTCGTGGAAGCGGATCTGCTGGCGCTCCTCGGTGAGCCGCAGCCCCACCGCGGGGAGCAGTCCGGCGACCGAGCCGAGGACGACGCCCATGGCGGCGACCACCCCGCACTGGAAGCCGCTGAGGGTGCGGCGGACGCGCGGCGGGGCGCCGACGGCGGCCAGCGTCTTCAGATCGGCCTCCGCGTCGGCCTGGGCGAGGCCGGTGGCGATGCCGGCGGCACCGATGGTGACCAGGCCGGCGAAGACGGTCAGCGCGATCAGGAAGATGCTGTCGTCGGAGACGTACCCCTCCTCGACGGTGAGGTCCACTCCGGCACCGAGGGTGGCCAGTTCGGCGTCGAGCTTCTGGCGCTGCTCGCTGACGGGCATGGCGTCGGTGCTGAAGTAGGCGCCGACGGGGACGGTGGTGAGACCGGCGGACCGGGCGGCCTCGGGGGTCATGAGGACCTGGAGGCCGTAGCTCTTCGGGTCGCCGGGCACCAGGTGGGCGGCGAGCCGGGAGACCTTGCCCGGGGCGGGCTTGTTCTCCGCCGACGCCTTCTCGGCGGCCTTCATGTCGGTGACCTGCTTGATGCCGATCGTGCCGTCCGCGGCCACGAGCGGCCTGGAGAAGACGACGGCCCGGCCGTCGGCGAGGGCCCGGGCGGCGCCGGGGTCGGTGATGCCGAGGACCTTCAGGAGGCGGGCGTCGCCGACGAGGAGCCCGCCGTCGACGTAGACACCGCCGCCGCCCGAGGTCTGCTTGCAGCGCCAGTCCTCGCGGATCATCTTCCGCCGCTGCTCGGGGGTGAACTTCTCCGAGGGGTCGCTGCCGTCGGTGGTCGCGATCCACATCGGGCACTCGTTGGCGGGCGGCACCAGCACCTCGTACTGGCCGCAGCCGTCGCCGCCGCCCCAGGGAGGGCAGCCCGGCTTGCCGACGGCGACGCGGGAGACGTCGGCGCGGGTCTCGACGGAGAAGTAGCGCTGGACGGCGTCGGCGACGGCGGGGACGTCCCGGCCGCCCTCCTCCATCTGGAAGAAGGAGACGGCGCCGTGCGGCAGGCTGGCGGAGTACTCGGCCCGGTACTGGGCGTCGCTGCTCGACGTGTACGTGGCGACGGCGACGGTGCCGGCGACGGCGGCGAGGACGGCGGCGACCGCGGGAGCCGTACGGCCCCGGTTGCGGACGGCGTCGCGGAGCGCGAGCCGCGGGGAGAGCGGCAGCCAGCGGCCGGTCCGCCCGAAGAGCCCGACGAGGGCGGGGGTCATGGCGACCACACCGAGCTCGGCGATGGCCGAGCCGCCGGCGACGATGACGAACTGGTCGGTGACCACCGAGCCGTAGAGGGCGATCGCCCCGCCGAGCAGCAGCGCCACCAGGCCGAGGACGGGCAGCACCTTGCTGGTGGAGCGGACGCCGCGACGGCCGGTGAGCGAGGCGAGCACGGTCTGCCGGGAGGCGGTGACGGCCGGGACGATGGCGGCGAGCAGGCCGGTGAGGACGGCCAGCAGGGCGATGCCGAGGAGTTCGAGCGGGCGGACGTCGAAGCCGCCGAACCGCTGCCCCATGAAGTCCTCCAGGAACGGCTGGAGGGCCAGGGTGAGGACCAGGGCGAGCACCGTGCCGACGACGGCGGCGGAGACACCGATGACGAGGCCCCCGCTGAGGACGATGGCGCGGATGTGGCTGCGGGAGCCGCCGTTGGCGCCGACCAGGCCGAGCTGACGGCGGGAGCGGCGGGCGCCGACCGCGAAGGCGGGACCGGCGAGCAGGCAGATCTCCAGCATCGCCAGGCCGACGACGGTGGCGAGGGAGGCGAGCAGCATGGCGTCGGCGCCGCCGCTGGACTCGAAGTCGCCCCAGCCTTCCCGCTGGTAGAGCGGGACCTCGGAGTCGGCGGGCGGGTCCAGCCGGACGACGCGCGAGACGACGGAGACGCCCTTGGCGTTGATCTCCTGGACGTCGTTCCACGTGAAACCACCGTCGTGCCGCACCAGGTACGAGGTGGTGGAGCCGGGAGCGAGCGCCCCGGCCTTCTCCGCGGCCTTCCCGTACGGGGCGAGGAACGTCCCGGGCAGCGCGGTGATCTGGGCGGCGTCCAGGCTGTCGGGCAGCTCGTAGGAGCCCACGATCCGGTAGGGACGGTCGAAATTGCGAGCGGAAACGGTCGAGCCCACCGAGAGCCCGCTCTGCTCCAGAAACGCGGAGGTGGCGATCACCTCGTCGGCCTTCCGCGGGTAGTGCCCGTCGAGGAGGGTCGTGATGCCCCGGGCTATCGGATCGTCGGCCTTCAGCTCCCGGACGTCGGTCTGGAGCAGGCCGTGCACGGTGGTCAGCTTGGCCGCGCCCTGGGTGTCGGTGATCCAGCGGTCGCCGGCGGGTATGGCCTTGCGGGGGTCGGTGGAGCCGCTGGGCCAGGGGGCGTTCTCCTCCTCCTTCGCCGGGTAGACGTTGTCGCCCTCGGGGCTCTGGAGGACCGGGGCACCGCCGAAGTCGGGGTCGCGGAAGACGGCGTCGGCGGCGCCGATGGACCGCTCCAGCTGCTCGGCGACGGAGAGTTCGGAACTGCGGATGGTGAGATCGGCGGCGCTGACCCCGAGGATGGGGAGGGCGATCATCGCGAGGACGAGCGAGCTGCGGCCCTTGGCGCGCCAGGCGTCGCGGCGGGCGATGCGGACCGCCGCCCGCCAGGAGTGGAACCAGGTCTTCACGCCTCCGCCACCCGGCCCGTCAGGAGGGAGTCGGCCTCGCTGCGCACGGTCTGGTCGACGATGGCGCCGTCGCGCAGGAAGACGACCCGGTCGGCCCAGGCGGCGAAGCGCGGCTCGTGGGTGACGAGGACGCCGGCGGCGCCCGCGTCGCAGCGGGAGCGGAGCAGGGCGAGGACGGACTCGCCGGTCTCGGAGTCGAGGGCGCCGGTGGGCTCGTCGGCGAGGACGAGGCGGCGGTCGCCGACCAGGGCGCGGGCGATGGCGACGCGCTGCTGCTGGCCGCCGGACATCTCGTCGGGGAACCGGTCGGCGAGGTGTCCGAGCCCCATCTCCTCCAGCGAGGCGAGGGCCTCCACCCGCGCCTTGCGGGCCGACGTCCCGTCGAGCTCGCGCGGCAGGGAGACGTTCTCGGCCGCGGTCAGCGCCGGGATGAGGTTGTAGTCCTGGAAGACGTAGCCGATGCTGCGGCGGCGCAGGGCGGCGAGCTCCTTGAGCCCGGCGGTGGTGATGTCGGTGCCCTCCACGAGCACCTGTCCCGAGGTCGGGGTGTCGAGGCCGCCGGCGATGGTGAGCAGCGTGGACTTGCCGGAGCCGGAGGGGCCCATGACGGCGACGAGTTCACCGGGGTGCACGTCGAGGTCGATGCCGCGCAGGGCGTGCACCTCGGTGGCGCCGGACCCGTGGACCCGGGTCAGGTTCTGCAGGCGCAGCACGGGCTGCGCGGCGAGCGGTGTGGACATGAAGGGTCCCCCTAGGGTGCGCGACGGCGGCGCACGGTGAGCGGTGTGGTGGAAGAACTGAGGAGGTCGTACGGAGGAGGCCGTACGGGGGCTCAGGCCCTGGTCAGCGGGGTCGACCGGGCGCGGGCGCGGTGGCGGGCGCGGGTGCGGTGGCCGGTGCGGACGCGGACGCGGGCGCGGGTGCGGCGGTGGGCGCGGTGGCGGAGAGGCGGATCAGCCGGGACTCGCAGTGGTCGAGCCAGCGGGCCTCGGCCTCGGTCTGGAAGATCAGCTGCTCCAGGACGAGGAGCCAGGCGATGTCGTCGCGTTCGCGGGTGCCGGTGCCTTCGAGGGCGGCGAGGGCCTGGGCCTTGAGGCGGGTGTAGTCCTGCATGGCCTTCACGGTGTGGCGGCGCTGGGACTGGATGACCTCGCGGATGTCGACGCCGGGTGCCCCGACGGCCATGGCGAGCTTGATGGCGAGCTCGTCGCGGGCGGGGCTGGTGCGGTCCACGGGCTTCTCGAACCAGGTGCGCAGCTCGGTGCGGCCGGCGTCGGTGATCGCGTAGAGGGCGTGACCGGCGCCGTCCTCGCCGCTCTGGGCCACGAGGCCGTCCCGTTCGAGCCGGCCCAGGGTCGTGTAGACCTGCCCGACGTTGAGGGGCCAGGTGGAGCCGGTGCGGGACTCGAACTCGGTGCGCAGCTGGGAGCCGTAGCGGGGGCCGTGTTCGAGGAGGGCGAGGAGCCCGTGGCGGATCGACATACCGAGTATGTATACCGGGTATGCCGAGGGCGGCCAACCGTCCTGAGGGGGACCGGGAGGGTCCGACTCAGGAGGGAGCGGGCGGGGCCGGGAGGGTGGTCAGCGGCGGCGCAGCCGCAGCCCGAGGAAGCCGAGGCCGAGGCCCATCAGGGTGAGCCCCACCCCGAGGGTGAGCAGGGGAACGCGCTGGTCGGGGCTGGTGGCGGAGCCCCGCATGGCGAGCGGTGGGGCGGCGGCGGGGCGGCTGGCGCGGGCCGCTTCGGGGCGCGCGGCGGGGTCCTCCCCGGGTACCTCGGCGTCCTCCTCCGGGAGGCGGCCGGCGAGGGATTCTGTAGCGGTTCTGTCACGTGAGGGGGTGGCGGAGGCGTCGTCCTCCGTGGGGGTGGCGGTCGGCGTGGCCGGTTCGGGGCGGCCCGGCCGGGTGCGGCCCTCGCCGGCGGGCCGGCCGGCGAGGGAGGGGGATCCGGTGGGCGTGGGGGCGTCGCTGGTGCGGGCGGCGGGTTTCCCGGGGCGGGGGGCACCGGTCCGGGCGGGGGCTCCCGGACCGCCGGTGGCGGTGGCGAAGGGCGACGCGGTGGTGCCGGTACCGGTGCCGGGGGTGCCGGTGGGGGCGGACGTGGACGGGCGGCCGGTCCCGTCGGTGTCGCCCGGTCCCGGGGTCGTACCCGGGCGGGTGGTGGCCGGGCCGCCGGTCGCGGTGGGCGCGGAGGCGGAGGAGGACGGCGCGGCGGGGGTGGAGGCGCCGGGCGTGGTGGGACCGGCGGTGGGGCCGTGGGCCGCGGCGCCGGCGACGCCGCACAGGGTGAAGGCGCAGGCCAAGACGGGGGCGAGCGCGGCCTTGCGGAGGGCGGCGCGGGCCCAGGGGACCCCCGCCCGCGCGCTTGCCCGTCCGCGCACCCGTACCCATACCCGACCGCGTACCCACACCCGACCGCGCACGCGTCCGCTTGCCCGTCCGCGCACCCGTACGTGTCCGCTTACCCGACCGCGCACCCGTACGTGTCCGCTTACCCGACCGCGCACCCGTACCCGTACCCGTACGCCACCGTCTCCGCCGTTACCGCGTCCGTCGGTCCCGCCGCGTGTGGGAGTCACCGGGAAACCCTCCCCTGCCGTGCCGCCGAGGTGTCCGACTCAGCGTCACATACCGGGACGAGTCCGGCATCCCGGCGGTTACTTCGGGGGGTTGCCGGTGGAGATCTCCAGCGTGAACTCGGCGTCCTTGGCGCCGATGTCCTCGCCGGCCGGCGGGTACTGGCCCAGGACGGTGTCCTCGCCGTAGGTGTTCTCGTCCGTCGGGTTCTGCTTCTTGACCTTCCAGCCGGCGGCCCGGATGCAGTCCTTCACCGAGGCGAGGTTCTTGTACGTGAAGTCCGGCACCTCGAACTTCTCGGGGTCGTCGCTCGACTCCCGCGGCTCGGTGCACTTCTTCGTCTCGATGGTCTTCGACAGGTCCGGGCCCTTGTGGCCGGGGCTGTCGGTCTGGGTCTGCTCGGTGCCGCCGGTCTGGGTGCCGGTGACACCGCCGGTGCCGCCCGCGTTGGGGTCCTGCTCCTTCTCCCACGGCTTGAGGGCGACGAGCGCGCCGCCGACGGCGATCAGGGCGACGAGGACCGCGCCGACGACCATCGGCATGTTCCGACGCGGTGCCGGGGCGACCGGGGCGGGGGTCGGGGCGGGCGCGTACGAGACCGGCGGCGGGGTCTGGTAGCCGGGGGCCGGCGTCGCGGTCTGGTAGCCGGGGGCCGGCGTCGGCGCCTGGTGCGGGTAGCCGTACGCGGGGCCGGGCATCGGCGCCGGGGCCGGGGTGGGCGGGCCGTACGGGCCGGGCTGCGGGGCCGGCGGCTGGTACGGCTGCTGGACGT
The DNA here is from genome assembly GCF_042794995.1 of Streptomyces sp. NPDC056503. Lineage (NCBI taxonomy): Bacteria > Bacillati > Actinomycetota > Actinomycetes > Kitasatosporales > Streptomycetaceae > Streptomyces > Streptomyces sp. NPDC056503. The sequence goes on along the minus strand of NZ_JBHTST010000106.1, from coordinate 23,725 downwards.
GCGGGGCGGGCTGGTGCGGCGGCGGGGTCTGGCCGACCGGCGGGAAGACGGCCGAGCCGACGCCCGAGCCGCTGCTGACCGGGGCGCCCGGGACGATCACGGGGGCGGCGGACTGGCCGGCGGAGAGCACCCGCAGGCACTCGTCGCGCATGGCCGCGGCGCTCGGGAACCGCTCGTTGGGGTTCTTCCGCAGGGCGCGGGCGACCAGCGCGTCCATCGCGGGCGACACGGAGCGGTTCACGGAGGACGGGGCGACCGGCTCCTCCTGCACGTGCGCGTAGGCGATGGCCAGCGGCGAGTCCGCGTCGAAGGGGAGGCGGCCCGTCAGCAGCTGGAAGAGCATGATGCCGACCGAATAAAGGTCGGAGCGGGCGTCCACCGGCCGGCCCAGGGCCTGCTCGGGGGAGAGGTACTGCGGGGTGCCGACGACCATGCCGGTCTGGGTCATCGAGGTGACGCCGGACTGCATGGCGCGGGCGATGCCGAAGTCCATGACCTTCACGACGCCGCGCTTGGTCATCATCACGTTGCCGGGCTTGATGTCGCGGTGGACCAGCCCCATCTCGTGGCTGACCTCCAGGGCGGCGAGCACGTCCGCCGTCACCTTCAGCGCCTTGTCGGCGGGCATGGCCCCGTACTGGCGCACGTCGGAGGCGAGGACCGAGCCGAGCGGCTGCCCCTCCACGTACTCCATGACGATGTACGGCATCATGCCGCCGTCGAGGGTGTCCTCGCCGGTGTCGAAGACCGAGACGATGTTGGTGTGCGAGAGCTTCGCCACGGCCTGCGCCTCGCGGCGGAAGCGCTCGCGGAACGAGGCCTCGCGGCCCAGCTCGGTGTGGAGCGTCTTGATCGCGACCTGGCGGTCCAGCGCGCTGTCGTACGCGAGGTAGACCGAGGCCATGCCGCCCTCGCCGAGGAGGTCGCGCAGCTGGTAGCGGCCGTTCGCGACCGAACCGCCCGCGTAGCGGCCGCCCTGAGCGCCGTCGTGGCTCATGTGTGCTGTCCCCCTGCGCCCCGCGGCGTCGGTCCGTCGTCTCCGGCCCGGCCGCGATATCCGGCCGATTCTGCGCCAAGTCTGCCCGAGGCCCCTGACACGTCAAGCCGAGTGCCCGTTCCGTGACCCTCTGCACCGCCCGTGTAGCGGAGGGGTCGGGCGAAACTCACGGAATTTGCACAGGCGTACACGGGAAGGGTTGGATGGCCCGTCATCGCGGACCGTGATGTCGTACGAAGCCTGTAGCGTGACGACTGGACACACGGCACGCACAGACGACGGCGAGGACTCATGGAACCCGGATCCGACGCAGGTGGCGGTGTGCCGGGCGCTGCCGGGGAGTCGTGGGGGCTCGGCCGAGTCGTCGGCGAGGGCCGCTACCGCCTGACGCACCGTCTGGGGCGCGGGGGAATGGCCGAGGTCTTCGCCGCCGAGGACGTGCGGCTGGGCCGCACCGTCGCGGTGAAGCTGCTCCGCTCCGACCTCGCCGAGGACCCGGTCTCCAAGGCGCGGTTCACGCGCGAGGCACAGTCGGTCGCCGGCCTCAACCACCACGCGATCGTGGCGGTGTACGACTCCGGCGAGGACGTCGTGGACGGCCGCCCGGTGCCGTACATCGTGATGGAGCTCGTCGAGGGCCGCACCATCCGTGACCTGCTGGTCAGCACGGAGGCGCCCGGTCCCGAGCAGGCGCTCGTGATCGTCTCCGGCGTCCTGGAGGCGCTGGCCTACTCGCACCAGCACGGCATCGTGCACCGCGACATCAAGCCGGCCAACGTGATCATCACGAACACCGGCGCCGTGAAGGTCATGGACTTCGGCATCGCCCGCGCGCTGCACGGCGCGCAGGCGACGATGACGCAGACCGGCATGGTCATGGGCACCCCGCAGTACCTCTCCCCGGAGCAGGCGCTCGGCAAGGCCGTCGACCACCGCTCCGACCTGTACGCGACGGGCTGTCTGCTCTACGAACTCCTCTCGCTGCGGCCCCCCTTCACGGGCGAGACGCCGCTGTCGGTGGTCTACCAGCACGTGCAGGACATCCCGGTCCCGCCGTCCGAGGTCCGCGGCTCGACGCCGCCGGAGCTGGACGGTCTGGTGATGCGCTCGCTCGCGAAGGAGCCGGACGACCGGTTCCAGAGCGCCGAGGAGATGCGCGGGCTGATCCAGTACAGCCTGGAGATGCTCCAGCAGCAGGGCGGTCACACCGGCACCTGGAGCACCGGTCCGGTGGCCGTGCACGAGGGCGGGCAGACCCCCGTCCACGGCATGACCGCGACGACGGCCATGGGGCACCCGCCGCTCGGCGAGACCGCCCAGGGCCGGATCGTCCCGCTGCCCAACCCCGACGACGGCGGCTACTACGGCGGCGGCTACGACGACGGCACGGGCGGCACCGGCGGCTACGGCGCGAACGGCGGCCACGGCGGCCACGGCGGTCAGGACGGCGGGGGCAAGCGGACCAGGATGGTGCTGTTCGCGGCGCTCGCGCTGGTCGCGATCGTCGTCGGCGTCGTGTTCGCGGTGCGGATGGGCGGGGACGGCAACAAGAAGAAGGACCCGGTGACGACGCCGTCGACGGTCTCTTCCGCGCCGTCCACGGCCTCCGAGGAGCCCACGCCGTCCGAGGAGCCGTCCGAGGACACGTACGAGCCGCCGACGAGCGGCGGCGACAGCACGCAGAACCCGTGGCCGCCCACCACCGCGCCGACGACGGCCACGCCGACGCCGACGCTGGAGCCGACGACCGACCCGACGACGACGCCGCCGACCACGGCGCCGACGCCGACGGACGAGCCGACGACGGCGCCGACGCCGACGGACGAGACGACGACCGAGCCGACGGACGGCGGCGCCACCGGCGGCGACCCCGACCCGACCGGCGGGGACAACGGCGACCCGAACACCCCGCCGCCCGGCGGGGCGGCGGGCGACACCGGGTCCACCCCGTAGGCGGGCGACACCGGGTCCACCCCGTAGCGGGTGGCGCAGGGCGTCAGGCGGCGAAGGCGTCGCGGACGGCGTCGTACTCCCGGGTCCACCACACGGCCAGGGCCGACACCGCGGGAAACTGCGGGTCGGCCCTGTGGTCGTTCAGCTGGTAGCGCCAGCGCAGCGTCCAGAAGTCGTTGAGCCGCTCCCACCACACCCGGTGCACCGCCGCGGCCAGTTCGGCACCGTCGGCACCGGTGGCCCGCCGGTACGCGCGCGCGTACGCCCGCGCCTTCTCCAGGTCCAGCTCGCCGCCCGGCCGTACGAAGAAGATCGCGGCGGCCCGGACGGCCTCCTCGGCCCGGGGGCGGACGCCGAGGCGGTCCCAGTCGACGATCGCGGCCGGTTCGGCGCCCCGGTAGAGCAGGTTCAGCGGGTGGAAGTCGCCGTGCACCCAGCCGACCGTGGCGGGCGCGGGCGGGCGCCGGTGGGCGTGCTGGGCGAGCAGCCGGCGCCGCTCCCGCAGCCGGTGCTCGGCGAGCGCGTCGAAGCTGCCGTGCGGCCGGTGGGCGCGGGCGAGGCGGATCAGCTCGGCGATGGAGGCGAAGGTCTCCTCGGGGCGGGCGCTGTCGTGCCGCTCGCCGGGCGGCGGGGGCTCCATGACCCGGTCGAGGGTGGTGTGGACGCGGCCGAGGAGGGCGCCGAGGCGGCGGGAGCCCTCGGTGGTGAGCTGGGCGCCGTCGCGGTGCCGGCCCTCGACCCAGGGGTGCAGGGCGTAGCAGCGGCCGTCGATGACGGCGACCGTGCGGCCGCGGCTGTCGGGCAGCGGCGGGGCCACCGGCAGGCCGAGGGCGTGCAGCCGCTGGGTGGCGCGGTGCTGGCGGGTGATGGTGGCCCGGTCGGCGGTGGGGGCGTCGAGGTGCTGCTTGAGGAAGTAGTGGCCGCGGGTGGTGGCGAGGCGGTAGCCGCGGTTGAGCAGTCCCTCGGTGACGGGGACGCAGGACAGGGGCTCGCCGGCGTGCGGGTGGCGGCGCAGCAGGGCGCCGACCGGAGGAGCGGAATGTTCAGATGAGCGCGGCACTCCGCAGATGTTAGATCACGCCGCGTTGTGGAGATGTCGCGGTGCGGAGGCGGCCGCGGGCCCGTAGTCGATGGTGTGGACGGTGACGAACTGGGGTTCGATCCGCATGTAGACGGGGACGAACGGTTCGCCGTCCACGGTCACCGGTTCGGGGCCGAAGGCGGCCAGCTCGACCTCGGTCGGCTCGACGATCTCGGCGGTGCCGGTGAACTGCACGGAGCACAGGGTGCCGGACTCCGGATCGAGGTCGTCCGCCCCGTAGGCGACGACGCTGCCGCTGCAGGCCTGGTGGTAGCCGAGCCCCTCGTGCATGCGGATCAGGACGCTGCCGTCGGAGACGATGTGCCGGGCGGGCGCGACGAAGGGCATCGCCCGCATGCTCGTGGCGACCCGGCCGTACGACGCACGGCCGAGCAGTTCGATGGCGCGGATCTCCTCGGTGGACATGTCTCCACTCTCCGCCACCGGCACCCCGTCGGGAAAGGGGCCCCGGCCCCGCGTCGGCGGGGACGTAGGTCCCGAATGCCGTCCGCCGGGCCCGGACTGCTCCTTCCGGGTGAGCCCCCGGGGAGCCGTCCGGCCTGGAGGGGGCTCGGAGGCTCCGGCCGGGCCCGGAGGGGGACGGGGGGCCCGGACGGGCTCCCGGAGGGGCCTGGGCCCCACCCGGGCCCCAGGAGGGGCGTGAGGGGCTTCGGGCCGGACCGGGAAGGGCCTGAGGACTCTGGCCCGGGACCGGAGGGGTGTCGAGGACTCTGGCCCGGGCCCGGAGAGGTGTGAGGGCTCTGGCCCCTGCACGGAGGGCGTGAGGGGCTTCGGGCCGGGTTCGGGGGGCTGAGCGGCCGAGGAGGCCGACAGGGCCGACGGGGCCGACGGGCTCGGGCCGGGCCCCTCGGCCCGCCGAGGGCTCGGGTCCGGCCCGAGCCCGGTGGCTCAGTGCCGTTCGGCCTGCATGCGCGCCACGTACGCGGCGGCCTGCGAGCGGCGCTCCATGCCGAGCTTCGACAGCAGGCTGGAGACGTAGTTCTTGATGGTCTTCTCCGCGAGGTGGAGGCGCTCGCCGATGGCCCGGTTGGTCAGGCCCTCCCCGATCAGATCGAGGATCTTGCGCTCCTGCTCGGTGAGGTGGGCGAGCTTGTCGTCGCTCTTCGGGTTGTTGCCGTGCCGCAGCCGCTCCAGGACCCGGGCCGTCGCCACCGGGTCGAGCAGCGACTTGCCGGCCGCCACGTCCCGGACCGCGTTCAGCAGCTCGTTGCCCCGGATGGCCTTGAGCACGTAGCCCGAGGCGCCGGCCATGATCGCGTCGAAAAGCGCCTCGTCGTCCGCGTACGAGGTCAACATCAGACATTTGATCGACTCGTCCTGGGAGCGGACCTCGCGGCAGACCTCGACACCGCTGCCGTCGGGCAGCCGCACGTCGAGCACCGCCACGTCCGGTCGGGTCGCTGGGATCCTGACCAGGGCGTCGGCCGCGGTTCCGGCCTCGCCGACCACCTCGATGTCGTCCTCCACGGAAAGCAACTCGTGGACGCCGCGCCGGACGACTTCATGGTCATCCAGCAGAAATACCCGGATTTTTCCTTCTTCGCGCACGGAGCCAGTCTCACATATTGGCTCTTCCGGTGCCCGGGGTGTGCGGGTTACGGTGCCGGATGTTCCGACGAGGGTGTCGGGCCGCTGCCCAACGCGCTGACCAGGGCGAGCTTCCGCTTTTCTCGATTTACTTGGAAATCCAAGCAAATTCGCAGGTCAAGAGGGGTTTCGCAGGAATGCGGCGTGATGGGTAACGTGCCTTGTGACGGCGCTCGCCGGGACAACTGTCACGCCCGACCCCGGCCGCGTCGCACCCACCCCGTGCGCAGGGTACGGATAAGGCGGAGAGCCGCACTGGCCCAGCCGGCGAACCCGGGGGCCGGACCGACGGAGGAGCACGCACGTGACCGTGGAGAGCACTGCCGCGCGCAAGACGACGCGACGCAGCAGCGGCGCCAAGCGCACCACCGGCGCCAGCGCCGGCGCAAAGAAGGCCGACCAGGCCCCGGCCGGGGAGCCCGAGCTCGTTCAGTTGCTGACGCCCGAAGGCGAGCGCGTCCAGCACCCCGACTACGACATCGACCTGAGCGCCGAGGAGCTGCGCGGTCTCTACCGCGACATGGTCCTCACCCGCCGCTTCGACGCCGAGGCGACCGCGCTCCAGCGCCAGGGCGAGCTGGGCCTGTGGGCCTCGCTGCTCGGCCAGGAGGCCGCGCAGATCGGCTCCGGGCGGGCCCTGCGGGACGACGACTACGTCTTCCCGACCTACCGGGAGCACGGCGTGGCCTGGTGCCGCGGCGTCGACCCCACCAACCTGCTGGGCATGTTCCGCGGCGTGAACAACGGCGGCTGGGACCCCAACAGCAACAACTTCCACCTGTACACGATCGTCCTCGGCTCGCAGACCCTGCACGCCACCGGCTATGCCATGGGCATCGCCAAGGACGGCGCGGACTCGGCCGTGCTCGCCTACTTCGGCGACGGCGCCTCCAGCCAGGGCGACGTGAACGAGTCGTTCGTCTTCTCGGCGGTCTACAACGCCCCGGTCGTGTTCTTCTGCCAGAACAACCAGTGGGCCATCTCCGAGCCCATCGAGAAGCAGACCCGCGTCCCGCTCTACCAGCGCGCCCGCGGCTTCGGCTTCCCCGGTGTCCGCGTCGACGGCAACGACGTCCTCGCGTGCCTCGCCGTCACCCGCTCGGCCCTGGAGCGCGCCCGTCGCGGCGAGGGCCCGACGCTGGTCGAGGCGTTCACCTACCGGATGGCGGCCCACACCACCTCCGACGACCCGACCCGCTACCGCCGCGACGCGGAGCGCGAGGCGTGGGAGGCGAAGGACCCGATCCTGCGGCTGAGGATCTACCTGGAGAACGAGGGCCACGCCGACGCGGCCTTCTTCGAGGAGCTGGAGGCCGAGAGCGAGACCCTCGGCAAGCACGTCCGCGAGGTCGTCCGCGCCATGCCGGTCCCCGACCACATGGCGATGTTCGACCACACGTACGCGGACGGGCACGCGCTCGTCGACGAGGAACGCGCGCAGTTCGCCGCCTACCAGGCGTCCTTCGCGAACGGAGAGGCCGAGTAATCATGGCTGTTCAGAAGCTTCCCCTCGCGAAGGCGCTCAACGAGTCCCTGCGCAAGGCCCTGGAGACCGACCCCAAGGTCGTCATCATGGGCCTGGACGTCGGCAAGCTCGGCGGTGTCTTCCGCATCACCGACGGCCTCCAGAAGGACTTCGGCGAGGACCGGGTCGTCGACACCCCGCTCGCCGAGTCCGGCATCGTCGGCACCGCGATCGGCCTCGCGCTGCGCGGCTACCGCCCCGTCGTGGAAATCCAGTTCGACGGCTTCGTCTTCCCGGCGTACGACCAGATCGTCACCCAGCTGGCGAAGATGCGGGCCCGCTCGCTCGGCACCGTGAAGATGCCGGTCGTCATCCGCATCCCCTACGGCGGTGGCATCGGCGCCGTCGAGCACCACTCCGAGTCCCCCGAGTCGCTCTTCGCGCACGTCGCGGGCCTCAAGGTCGTCACCCCGGCGAACTCCTCCGACGCCTACTGGATGCTCCAGCAGGCGATCCAGAGCGACGACCCGGTCATCTTCTTCGAGCCCAAGCGGCGCTACTGGGACAAGGGCGAGGTCGACACCGAGGCCATCCCCGGCGAGCTCCACAAGGCGCGGGTCGCCCGCGAGGGCACCGACCTCACCCTGCTGGCCTACGGCCCGATGGTGAAGACCTGTCTGGAGGCGGCCGCGGCCGCCGCCGAGGAGGGCAAGTCGATCGAGGTCGTCGACCTCCGCTCGGTCTCCCCGCTGGACTTCGACACCATCCAGACCTCGGTCGAGAAGACCGGACGCCTGGTCGTCGTCCACGAGGCGCCGGTGTTCTTCGGCTCCGGCGCGGAGATCGCCGCCCGGATCACCGAGCGCTGCTTCTACCACCTGGAGGCCCCCGTCCTGCGGGTCGGCGGCTACCACGCGCCGTATCCGCCGGCGCGCCTGGAGGAGGAGTACCTGCCGGGCCTGGACCGCGTGCTCGACGCCGTCGACCGCTCGCTGGCGTACTGAGGAGAGCACGATGACGATCCGCGAATTCAAGATGCCCGACGTGGGCGAGGGCCTGACCGAGGCCGAGATCCTCAAGTGGTACGTCCAGCCCGGTGACACCGTCACCGACGGGCAGGTCGTCTGCGAGGTCGAGACGGCGAAGGCCGCCGTGGAGCTGCCGATCCCCTTCGACGGCACCGTCCACGAGCTGGTCTTCCCCGAGGGCACCACGGTCGACGTCGGCCAGGTCATCATCTCGGTGAACGTCGGTGGAGCCGCCCCGGCGGCCCCCGCCGCCGCGGCCCCGGCCGTGGAAGCCGCCCCGGCGGCCCCGCCGGCCCCCGTGGCCCCCGCGCCCGCCGAGGACGCGCCCCAGGAGCGCCAGCCGGTCCTCGTCGGCTACGGCGTCGCCGCCAGCTCCACCAAGCGCCGCGCCCGCAAGAGCGCCACGGCCACCGCCACCGCGCCCGCCGCGGTGGTCCCCGAGCAGCTGAACGGGCACGCCCCGGCCGGCCCGCGCCCGCTGGCCAAGCCGCCGGTGCGCAAGCTCGCCAAGGACCTCGGCGTGGACCTGGCGTCGGTCGTCCCGACCGGCCCTGACGGGGTCATCACCCGTGAGGACGTCCACCGCGCCGCGGCTCCGGCCGCTCCCGTGGCCCCGGTCCAGGCCCCGGCGGCCCCCGTGGCCCCGGCCGCCCCCGCCGCCCCGGTCCAGGCGCCCGTCGCCGTCGCCGCCGGCGCGGGCGAAGCGCGGGAGACCCGGGTCCCGATCAAGGGCGTCCGCAAGGCCACGGCGGCGGCGATGGTCGGCTCGGCCTTCACCGCCCCGCACGTCACCGAGTTCGTGACCTTCGACATCACGCGCACGATGAAGCTGGTCGAGGAGCTCAAGGCCGACAAGGACATGGCCGGCCTCCGGATCAACCCGCTCCTCCTCATCGCCAAGGCCGTCCTGGTCGCGGTCCGCCGCAACCCGGAGATCAACGCGGCCTGGGACGAGGCGGCGCAGGAGATCGTCCTCAAGCACTACGTGAACCTGGGCATCGCCGCGGCCACCCCGCGCGGTCTGATCGTGCCGAACATCAAGGACGCGCACGCCCAGACCCTGCCGGAGCTCTCCCGCTCCCTGAGCGAGCTGGTCGCCACCGCCCGCGAGGGCAAGACGACCCCGGCGGCGATGCAGGGCGGCACCTTCACCATCACCAACGTCGGCGTCTTCGGCGTCGACACCGGTACGCCGATCCTCAACCCGGGCGAGTCCGCGATCCTCGCGGTCGGGGCGATCAAGCTCCAGCCCTGGGTCCACAAGGGCAAGGTGAAGCCGCGTCAGGTCACCACGCTGGCGCTCTCCTTCGACCACCGCCTGGTCGACGGCGAGCTGGGCTCCAAGTTCCTGGCCGACGTGGCCGCGGTCCTGGAGCAGCCGAAGAGGCTCATGACCTGGGCGTAGCGACCCTCTTGGGGGTTGTGTCCCGCTTGGCGTGTTTCACGTGAAACAGGCCCGTCCGCATCGCGGACGGGCCTGTTTGTTGTACCCCTCTTGTATCTATGCTGTGCGCATGCCATCAGCCGCACCCCCCTCCACCGACCAGCCCGTCAAGCAGCCGCCCGCCGCCGAACGCGTCTACAGCCACGTCAAGCGGGCGGTCCTCGACCGGCGTTACGAGGGCGGAACCCTGCTCACCGAGGGGGAACTGGCCCAGGCCGTGGGGGTCTCCCGCACGCCCGTCCGGGAGGCGCTGCTCAAGCTGGAGATGGAAGGGCTGCTGAAGCTCTACCCGAAGAAGGGCGCCCTCGTCCTCGCCGTCTCCGCCCAGGAGATCGCCGACGTCGTCGAGACCCGGCTGCTCGTCGAGGAGTTCGCCGTGCGGCGGGCCGTGCCCGCGCCGCCCGCCCTCCTCACCCGGCTCGAAGAGCTCCTGGAGGAGCAGCAGCGGCGGGCGGGCGACGGCGACCTCGCCGAGGTCGCCGTCACCGACCGCTGCTTCCACGCGGAGATCGTCCGGTACGCCGGCAACCAGATCCTCTCCCGCCTCTACGACCAGCTCCGCGACCGGCAGCTCCGCATGGGCGTCGCCGTGATGCAGGCCCACCCCGACCGCGTCGCCCAGAACATCGCCGAGCACGCCGAGATCCTCGACCGCCTCAGGGCCGGCGACGCCGACGGCGCCGCCGCCGCCGTCCGCGGCCACCTCGGCCGCGTCGGCACCCTGGTCCGGGGTGAGGGCAGGTGAGCCGCGACGGATACGGCTCCGCCGTCACCCTCCCCGGCGACCCGCCCGGCGGCCGGCGCGCCGCCCTCGTCTGGGGCGTCGGCGTCGGCGTCTACTTCGTCGCCGTCATCTTCCGCACCTCGCTCGGCGTCGCCGGACTCGACGCCGCGGACCGCTTCCACGTGGGCGCCTCCGCGCTCTCCACCTTCTCCATACTCCAGCTGCTGGTCTACGCGGGCATGCAGATACCCGTCGGCCTCATGGTCGACCGGCTCGGCACCAAGAAGGTCCTCGCCCTCGGCGTCGTCCTCTTCACCCTCGGCCAGCTGGGCTTCGCGCTCTCCCCCTCGTACCCCATGGCCCTCGCCTCCCGCGCCCTCCTCGGCTGCGGCGACGCCATGACCTTCATCAGCGTCCTGCGCCTCGGCGGCCGCTGGTTCCCGGCCCGCCGCGGGCCGCTCATCGCCCAGCTCGCCGGCCTCATCGGCATGGCCGGCAACCTGATCTCGACCGTCGTCCTCGCCCGCGCCCTGCACGGCCTCGGCTGGACCACGACCTTCGTCGGCAGCTCCCTCGCCGGCGTCCTCGTCCTGGTCCTGCTGCTCGTCTTCCTCAAGGACCACCCGGAGGGGTACGAGCCCACTCCCGTCCACCACGCGGGCGCCGCCTACGTCCGCCGGCAGATCGCGGCGTCCTGGCGCGAGCCCGGCACCCGGCTCGGCCTGTGGGTGCACTTCACCACCCAGTTCCCCGCGATGGTGTTCCTGCTGCTGTGGGGACTGCCGTTCCTCGTCGAGGCCCAGGGCCTGTCCCGGGGCACCGCGGGCGAACTCCTCACCCTCGTGGTGCTCTCCAACATGGCCGTCGGCCTCACCTACGGCCAGATCATCGCCCGGCACGGCGGCGCCCGCGCCCCGCTCGCCCTCGGCACGGTCGCCGCCACCGCCCTGCTGTGGGCGGCCACGATCGCCTACCCCGGCGACCACGCCCCGATGTGGCTGCTCGTCACCCTCTGCCTGGTCCTCGGGGCCTGCGGACCGGCGTCCATGATCGGCTTCGACTTCGCCCGCCCGGCCAACCCGCCGGAGCGTCAGGGCACCGCCTCCGGCATCGTCAACATGGGCGGTTTCGTCGCCTCGATGACGACGCTGCTCGCCATCGGCGTGCTGCTCGACGCCACCGGCGACAATTACCGGATCGCGTTCTCCTCGGTCTTCGTCCTCGAAGCCCTCGGCGTCGTCCAGATCCTGCGCCTGAAGTCCCGCACCCACCGCCGCGAGCGCGAACGCCTCGTCGCCAGCCGCGTGGAGGCCGTCCACGTGCCGGTCTGAGCGGTCTAGCTGGGCGTCACCGCGAAGTGGTCGAGGATCGCCGCGGCCAGGTCCCCGTCGCCCTCCACCTTGACCCGGTCGGCCACCTCGGCCGGCCGGACCCGGCCGCAGGCCAGCCGGACGTAGGTCTCCCAGTCCGTCGCCAGCGTCACCGCCGGGCCCAGCGACGGCGCCCCGTCGATCGAGCCCCGCCCCTCCGCGTTCACCCGCACCGTCCGCAGGAACTCCACCGGCCCCGTCACGTCCACCACGACCGCCGAGTTCGCCGGCGCGCCCGCGCCCTTCGCGACCACCTTCGGCAGCGCCTCCAGCAGCATGTCCCGCACCACGAACGCGCCCGGCGAGTCCAGGTTCCCCGGCACCCCCAGCGCGATCCGCAGGTCCTGCTCGTGCACCCAGGTGTCGAAGGCCCGCAGCCGGTAGCCCTGCTCCAGGGTCTGCTCCGTGCCCAGCGGGGCCCGGATCACGTGGTCGGGAGAGCGGTTCTCGTTCCGCAGCTGACGGGCCCGGCGGATCAGGATGTACTCCAGCTCCGAGGTCATCTCCGGCGCCGTGTGGTGCCGCCGGACGTCGACCTGCACCTCCATGTAGCGGGCGAACTCACTGCGCACGTGGTACAGGTCGCGGGGGAGCGAGTGGATCGGCCTCGGGTCCCCGAGCATCTCCGTCTCCAGGCCGATCACGTGCGACACGATGTCGCGGACCGACCAGCCGGGGCACGGGGTCGCCCGGTTCCACTCGCCCTCCACGAGCGGCTGCACCAGCTCGGCTATCGCTTCGATGGAATGGGTCCAGGCGTCGGCGTAGTTCTGGAGGCTGGGATGGACGGTCACGGGACCCCTCGACGTTCTTCGGTGCGGGCTGAAAACACGACTGGGCGACAGTGGAATGGGAGGCTCGGACGCTAAGTTACGCTCCCCGGGAGCACCCCGGCAGTGCTTTCGTGTGACGATCGTAGGCCGGTGTTGACGGCTTCAACGCCAGGACGGTGGTAGTGTGCGCGCCTCGCTGATCCAGATCGCGGTAGACCCGGACGAACCGGTCGCCGACCGGCGGGCCCGCGCGGCCCGCCTCGTACGGGAGGAGCGCGGGGCCGCGGACCTCGTCGTCCTCCCCGAACTGTGGCCCGTGGGCGCCTTCGCCGCCGACCTCTTCGGCCCCGAGTCCGAACCCCTCCACGGCCCCACCTACACGGCGATGGCCGCCGCCGCCCGGGACGCCGAGGTCTGGCTGCACGCCGGCTCCTTCGTCGAGTCCGCCGGCGGCGCCCTCTACAACACCTCCCTGGTCTTCTCCCCCGACGGCGAGCTCGCCGCCTCCTACCGCAAGATCCACCGCTTCGGCTTCGACAAGGGCGAGGCCGTCCTCATGGCCGCCGGCGAGGACCTGGTCACCTTCGACCTGCCGCACCTCACCGTCGGCGTCGGCACCTGCTACGACCTGCGCTTCCCCGAACTCTTCCGCGGCCTCGTCGACGCCGGCGCCGAGGCCTTCGTCGTCCCCGCCGGCTGGCCCGCCCGCCGCCGCGCCCACTGGCGGCTCCTCGCCCAGGCCCGGGCCGTCGAGAACCAGGCCTACGTCCTCGCCTGCGGTACGGCGGGCACCCACGCGGGCGTCGAACAGGCCGGCCACTCGCTGGTCGTCGACCCCTGGGGGGAGATCCTCGCCGAGGCCGGCCCCGGCGAGGAGGTCCTGCGGACCGTCCTCGACCCGGCGAAGCCCGCCGCGATCCGCGAGGAGTTCCCGGCCCTCAAGGACCGCGTCCTCGGCATCGCCGCGCCGCGCCGCACGCGGGTCTGAGCGAGCGGGCAAGACGCGGGAAGCAGGGGCAGGGGGCGGGGAGCATGGGGACAGGAGAGACGGGCATGGGGGAGTCACCCGCGCACGCGCAGGACGGCACGGCGGCGGCCGATCACGTCGCCGCCTTCGCCGGGCTCTTCGGGCCGCCGCCCGAGGGGCCCGTCATCCCCGTCGACTGGGCGGCCGTGGAGGAGTGGATCGGGCTCCGGCTGCCCGCCGACTACAAGGCGGTCGCCACCGCCTACGGCCCCGTGGACCTCGGCGAACGGCTCTGGATCCAGACCCCCTACGCCGACGGGCACGGAGGCTTCGACTACGGCCGCTTCGTCGAGGAGTACCGGCGGATGGCCCCCGGCGTCCTCCCCTTCGGCGCCACCCGCACCTCCGGCACCCTCTTCTGGGACACCACCGCCTCGGACGACCCCGACGCCTGGCCCGTCCTCCTCCACGACCCGCACGAGGAGAGGAAGGGCCACGCACCCTGGCGCCGCCCCGGCACCACCCTGCTGGCCACCCTCGCCCTCCTCGTCGACGAGGGCCTGCCCCGGACCCTCGCCCGCAGCGCCCTCGCCGAGGACGTGACCGAACTCTGGACCCCGCCGCCGCGCCGCCCCGCGCCGACGGCCGCGCAGCGGACCGCGTTCACCGGCAGCGGCACGGGACTCGACACCCTCACCGCCGCCGTCCCGCCGCCGGCGGAGCCGTACCTCGGCGAACGCGACTGGGAGTGGACCTACGACCAGCTCGGCACCGAACTCCCCACCGCGTACGTCCGGCTGGCGGAGACCTACGGCGGCGGCGTCTGGTGCGACTGGCTCCGCTTCCACCTCCCCTGGGGCGCCGGGCGGTACGACCTCGCGCCCTGGGCCGAGTGGTACGGCGACAACTACCGCTCCCTGCGCGCGGACTACCCGGAGTTCCATCCGCTGGCCGCCTGGCCCGAACCCCGCGGCTTCCTGCCCTTCGCCTCCACCATTGACGGCGACCAACTGGGCTGGCTCGCCGAGGGCGACGACCCCGAGACCTGGCCGCTGATCATCGACCCCCGCCACGCGCGCGTGGGGCCGCCGCTCACCGGCACCCTCACCGAGACCCTCCTCGCCTGGCTGCGCGGCGAACTCACCGTCGAAGGGCTGCCCCCTCTCGCGTACCCGCACGAGGACCCGATCGACCGGATCGCCTACCAGCCCAGGAAGCCCCCCGGCACGCGCCCCTGACACCGCACACCCCGCCGGCGGCACACCTCCGGCCGGCACCGAACCCCACCGGCGGCACGCCTCCCGCCACACCGAGCCCCACCGGCACCGCGACCCCACCCGTACGGCGACCCCACCCGCACCGAGGCCCCACCCACACCGCGCATCCCGCTAGGACTGCGTCTCCGCCCAGAAGCCCGTGCCCCGGGACAGGGCCGCGCGGACCGCTCCGCCCCGGGTGAGCGCCGCGCGGTCCACGCCCGCGAAGACCAGCGCCAGCGCCAGGTCCGCCGCGAGCGCCCGGCCCGTCACCGTGACCTCCAGCCGCCGCCCCCCGAGGCGCCCCGCGCCCCGCACGGCCACCCGGACACCCGGGTCCTCGGCGTCCGCCGCCCGGGCGAGCGTCCAGGAGCGCCGGTTCTGCGCCCACAGGCGGTAGTCGTCGCCGCCGTACCGCAGCCGGAGCCCGCGCTGCCGGGCCGTCACACCGAAGCGGTTCCGCTCCATGGGCACGAGCGCGCCGCCGAGCCGCAGCGTCGACCGGTTCAGCGTCGGCAGCCGGATGACATCCGTGTGGATGCCCCGCGCCTCGTACGACGCCTCCGGGAGCCGCCCGCCCCGCAGCTCCGAGACGACCGTCTCCGGCACGGTCTGCCGCAACGGCGCCTCCACCGTGACCTCGCCGAACTCCGCCGACGTGCCGCGCCAGCCGGCCCGCCGCTCGTACCCCTTCCCCTCCCGCCACGGACGCAGGGTGAAAGGCGTGACGGTGGTGTGCATGGCGCTCCCCTCGCGGACTCACTCCCTCGACCCTCGCATGAGCAGCGGCCAGAGCCCCGGCCGGGCTCTCCACCCGCTCCGCGACCAATCCACTCCCCCGCGATTGGCTCTGGGAGGAGACGAACTCCCTCCCGAGACTGACCCCATGAGCAGCGAACGCGATCACTCCGCCACGTCAGCGGGCGACCTCCGCCCCGAGACCCTCGCCGTCCACCCGCCCCGGGTCGAGATCACCGGCAGCGTGCCGCTCGGCGTCCCCCTCCACCAGGGCCACGTCTTCGCCTTCGAGTCCGCCGACGCCCTCGCCGACTCCATGCACTCCGGCGACTCCTTCCTCTACAGCCGCATGGGCAACCCGACCGTCCGCACCCTGGAGGACGCCGTCGCCCGCCTGGAGGGCGCCGCCGGCGCGCTCTCCTTCGCCTCCGGGATGGGCGCCATCAACTCCGTCCTCCTCGGACTGCTCTCCGGCGGCGGGCACGTCATCGCCCAGCGCTGCCTGTACGGCGGCACGTACGCGATGCTCACCGACCTCGCGGCCCGCTGGGGCGTCGAGATCAGCTACGTCTCCGGCACGGACCCGGAGGAGGTCGCCGCCGCCCTGCGGCCCACCACCCGGCTCCTCTACCTGGAGACCATCGCCAACCCCACCACCCGCGTCTCCGACATCCCCGCCCTCGCCGCCGTCGCCCGCGCGGCCGGCGTCCCGGTCGCCGTCGACAACACCTTCGCCTCCCCGCTGCTCTGCCGCCCGCTCTCCCTCGGCGCGGACCTCGTCATCCACTCCGCCACCAAGTACCTCGGCGGCCACGCGGACGTCCTCGGCGGCATCGTCGCCGGCGACGACCCGGAACTCCTCGCCCGGCTGCGCCACTTCGCCGTGGAGCTGGGGGCCTCCACCGACCCGTTCGCGGCCTGGCTGACCCTGCGCGGCATGCAGACCCTCTCGCTGCGGATGGAGCGCCACTGCGCCTCCGCCGCCACGCTCGCCGCCCGGCTCGCCGACCACCCGGCGGTCGAGGCCGTCCGCTACCCCGGCCTCGCGGGCCACCCGGACCGGGCGATCGCCGAGCGGCTGCTGCCGGACGGCGCGGGCGGGGTGATCTCGCTGGACCTCTCGGGCGGCCGGGAAGCCGGCCGGGCCTTCGTCGAGGCGGTCCGGCTGGCCTCCCTCTCGGTCTCCCTCGGGGACGTGAAGACCCTGGTCATGCACCCGGCGTCCACCTCGCACCGCCAGCTCGACGCCCCCGCCCTGGAGGCGGCCGGCATCGGCCCCGGCACGGTCCGCCTCTCGGTCGGCATCGAGCACGTCGAGGACCTGTGGACGGACCTGGACCAGGCCCTCGGCAAGGCGTCCGCGGTCTAGGGAGAGGCCCTAGTCCTCCCGCTCGGCCATCCGGATCACGCACACCGCCACCGCGATCAGCAGGGACGCGTCGGCGTCCTCGCGGACGACGTCCACCGCGTAGGTGTCCCGCACGCGGAACCAGCGGCGGGAGATGTGGGCGAGGAGTTCGCCGTCGGGGACGACCGCGCACAACCCGTCCACGTTACCGCCCCGGTGCAACACGTGGGGGGCCGACAACAAGGTGACCCGCGAGGGGGTGAGCCAG
>NZ_JBHTST010000106.1:0-6695 GCF_042794995.1 Streptomyces sp. NPDC056503 | reverse complement strand
CCACCCCGGTGTATAAAATCCCCCCAAACCCGGTCCCCACCTACCCCGCGTACACCCGCCCCCCGCCCCCCAACCGGGGGGCGTTTTTGGGGGGGTGTTAGTCCCCCTTCTCCCGCCCCCCCCAACTCCCGGTCCAGGATCCGGCCGCTGACATCCAGTTCGGTGCCGTCGACGAGGGTCACGCGGTAGTGGTTGCGCAGGAGCGAGAGCCGCTTGCGGCGGATGCTCGCCAGCGGGCGCTCGTCCCGCTCGATCGTCATCGCGTCGCGCAGGCTGAGGAGTTTCTGCCGCAGCGTGACGAGCACCTGTCCGTCGGGGTCCTTCAGCTCCAGCGTGTCGCGCAGCCGCAGCGCCTTGCCGTCGACGAGGAAGGCGGGCCGGCCGGCCTCGTCCTCGATCCAGTAGTCGTCGCCGATCGCGAAGATCTTGTCCCGTACGAGGTATTTCATACGTGATGTCTCCCCTCTCGCTGTTTCACGTGAAACAGCGCATGCCCTGAAAGGGCGGACTCACATGAAGTAGCGGGTGAAGGCCTCGGGAGTTGTGCCCAACATGTCCCCGAAGGGCTCGTCGAGTTGATGGACCAGCAGCGCGGTGAAGGCGATGAAGCCGGCGAGACCCATCACCATCACCACATGGGTGCGGGTGTGATGGATCCCGAAGATGAACATGAAGGCGAGGGTCAGGCAGCCGCCGATGATCAGCCCGGCCCACAGCACGGGGGACAGCCGCTCCTGCGCGGCCGCCTCCCGGCTGCGCCGTGCGTCGTCCACGTTGCCCAGCTGGGCGAGCACCTCCTGCGCGGCGATCTGCTGAGAGACGGTGGCCGTGTCGCCGACCTCACCGGCCCGCCGGAGCTGGTCGAGCAGCCGCCAGCCGGACGGGTCGAGCGGCCGGCGGGCCGCCATCATCGGCCACTCGACGGCTACGACGTGGTCCGCGTACGTCCGGGCCGCCGTCCGCACCGGCTCCCGCCGCTCGTCGGGGAGGGCGTCGGCGAGCAGATACGTCTGGTGCAGGGCGCTCGCCTCGGCCTGGACGTGGTCGGAGGCGGAGGCGCGGGTGTCCCAGACGGAGACCAGACAGAGGCCGAGGACGATGGCATAGAGCACCGAGACCATCATGGCGATGTATTCGGCGACGTCCTCGCGCGGTTCCTCGTTCTCGGGGATGGGGAAGAGCCGCGTCTTGACGACGACGGCGAGCGCGCCGAGCAGGGCGACCCCGAACACGACGACGAGCGTTTCGAGCAGCGCCACAGGTCAGTTCCTCCGGTTCCCGAGGAGCGCGGCGGCGAGGGCCGCCGGCACCAGGATCAGCAGCAGCATCACGACCACCCCCATCTCGTCCGCCTCCCGCCCCCGCCGCCGCAACCGCCCGAGGAACCCCTCGTCGTCGAGCGTGGCGGCCCGCCGTGTGACCTCGGCGGTCCCGGCGGGCAGCTCGCCGCCGCCGCCCCTGTCCGCCGCCTCCCCGGACACGGCCCCGGGCGGTACGGCCCCCGGCGGCACGCCCCCGGGGGCATCGGTCCCCGGCGGCACGGCCCCGGGGGCATCGGTCCCCGGCGGCACGGCCCCGGACACGGCCCCGGACACGGTTTCCACCGCTCCTCCGTCCCCCTCCCCATCACCCTCCTCGCCCGCCCCCGCGGGCAGGGGATCGGGCGCGGGCGGCCCCACGGGCAGGACCCCCACGGCAGGCGCGGGCACGGCAGCAGCCCCAGGAGCCCCAGCGACCCCAGCAGCCCCGGCCGCCCCGACAGCCCCACTGACTCCCGGACCCCCAGGAGCGCCGGGAGCCCCAGGGGCGACCGAGCCGGTCCCAGAAGAGGCAGCCCCGGTCCCAGAAGAGGCAGCCCCGGTCCCAGAGGAGGCAGCCCCGGAAGCCCCGCTCCCGCTCCCACCTCCACCCCCACCCCTACTCCCGCCCCCACCGCCCTGTGCCACCTCCGCAGGCCGCCTCCGCTCCTCCGCGCTCCGCGCCGCCTCCGCCGGCTTCCTCCCCTCCGGCACCCTGAACGAGCCGGCGGACCGTGCGGTGAGCAGCGGCGCGGACAGGCGAAGCCCGCCGGGGCCGTAGGTGGCGACCCGGTCGGTCCCGGTGGCGAGACCGGTGCTGCGGTGGGTCCCGGCCGGTCGCCGCACGGTCGCCGTGCACCGGGCGGAGGCGCCGGGCGCGAGCACCGGGACGAGACCGGGCCGCCCGCCGCAGTCCACGTCGCCGCCCCGGAGCCGGAGCGCGGGATCGGTGACGCGCACGTCGTACAGGGCCCGGTTCCCGCGGTTGGAGACGGTGTACGTGACGGTGGCCTCGCCCGACGCGACGGACGGGGGCGCCGCCCGCCCGGCCGGCGACGAGGAGCGTGGCGCGGCCATGCTCACCCGCTCGCCGAGGGCGAGCGACCCGACGACGCCGGTGTACCCGGTGCGGTCGGTCGCGGTGGCGACCAGGCCGAGCGAGGGGATCCGGCCCTCGGCCCGCACGGTGGCGGTGCGGGTCCCGGGGAGGGCGCGGAACCGGGCCGTGCACTCCATGGAGGTGAGTCCGACGAGGGTCCGGCGCGGGCAGCGTACGGAGACGCCCGCGGGAAGTCCGGGATCGCGCACCAGCACCCCGTACAGATCGGCGCCTCCCCGGTTCACCAGCCGGTACCGCTTCACCACGGCGCTCCCCGCCCGCACGGCGGTCGGCCGCTCGGCGCCGTCCTCGCGCCCGTTGACGCCGACGCTCACCCGCAGCGCCTTGTCCCCGGCCCCGCCGGCCCACGCGCCGCCCCCGCCGGCGAGCACGAGGCAGGGCAGGACGAGCGCCCCCGCGAGGATCCCGGCCCCGGCTCGAACGGCCCGCCTCACCCGGAAGCGGGAGTAGTCCGATGATCTGCCCGCACACGTCATGCGCCCATGCCACCCCGCGCCCCGCGCCCCGCCCGCCCCGGGACACGCCCACACCCCCCGCCCGGCCCCACCGATCCACCCGTACGCCCGTGGCAGGCCCGCCACGGCCCGTGCCCGTGCCCGTATCCGTGCCCCCCGAGCCGTTCGGCAAGGGCGGCCGGCTCAACACGGGTGGCGGCGACCTGACCCTCCCCGACCTGCGCGGCAAGATTGTGGTTCTCGATTTCCGAAAATCGACAACAGGGTACCGAGCCCTTCTCCACACTGAGTGTGTGCACCAAGACACGATCTGTGATCTGTATCTCCGGCTGTCCCTCGACAGGGACGGCAAGACCGCGATCGAACGGCAGGAAGCCGACTGCCGCGCCTGGGCCGAACGCAACGGACTGGCTGTCCGCAAGGTCCACATGGACAGAGGGCGCTCCGGCTACAAGACCGTTGAGCGCAAGGGCTTCGACGCCGCGCTGGCGGCCGTCACGGCGGGCGTGGTCGGCACGCTGATCGTCTGGAAACTGGACCGTCTGTCCCGTAAGGGGATCGGCCAGGTGGGCAAGGTGCTGGACGACATCGAGAAGGCCGGCGGTCGTCTCGTCTCGGTCGTGGACGGCCTCGACACCTCGGACGACTCGGCGCGCATGGTCGTCGCGATGCTCGCTGAGCTCGCCCGGTCCGAGTCGAAGAATCTCGGCACGCGTGTCGGGCACGCGAAGCGCTACCTCCGGGGCAAGGGTCAGTGGATCGGCGGACAGCCCCCGTACGGGCTGCTCATCGACCCGAAGACCAAGAAGCTCGTTCATGACACGGAGCACGCCGTCTACGCCCGCCTGATCGCGGATGAAGCACTCGCCGGGGCATCGTTGGTCAAGATCGCCCGACTCCTCAACGAGTACGAGGTCCTCTCGCCCCGGGGCGGGCAGTGGAACGCGGCCAGCATCATGCAGCTCCTGCGTTCCCCCGCGTTCGCCGGTCTGATGCCCGAGACCGAGACCGTTGAGACGGACGACGGCGAGCGGAAGTACACCGGCAGGGTCTTCCCGTACCGCGATCCCGAGACGCTGGACACCGTCGAGATCGGCGAGGGGATCATCACGGTCGGAGAGCGTGAACAGATCATCCGCACCCTGGAATCCAGAACGTTCGTGCACGCAGGAAAGCGGCGGCCGAAGCCCGGGGGGACGGCACTGCTCACGGGACTCGTCTACTGCGCGGTTCCTGGCTGCGGTCGCCGGATGCACCGCGTGGGCAACAGCTACCAGTGCATGGCTCGCCGCGCGGGCAACCAGTGCGTCGGAGCGTCGGCGTTGGCCGAGGCGGTCGACCAGTACGTGACGGAACAGTTCCTCACCAAGCTGCCGGCGCTCGGACCGGACGATCCGCTGCTCGTCGCCATCGCAGATCGCTGGGTGCGCCGTGTGGATCCGGAGACCTTCGCAAAGCGTGATGCCCTCACGGCGGAGATCCAGGACGAGGAAGCCCGCCTGGCTGATCTGGAGGATGCACGCTACGTGCGTGGCGAGTTCGGCGGTGCCGCAGCCGTGGAGCGCTACAACCGGCTTTCAGAGCGCCTGAGGGGGCGCATCGAGGGGCTTCGCGCCGATCTGCACAGGCTCCCCATGCCGTCCGTGGACGTGTCGCCGATGCTCGACGGCCTCACCTTGCGCGAGACATGGGCCGATGCGACGAACGAAGACCGGCGCAGTCGACTGTCGCTCGCCGTGGACCGGGTCGAGGTGAGCAAGGGAGTGCGCGGTCGGCGGATCGTCCCCGAGCAGCGCGTCCGGATCCGTTGGGCGGAGCCGGCGGAGATCGACACCGCCGCCTGAGCACCCGGACTGCCGGTGGGCTGCCGCGCCGAGGTCCGTGCCCGTAGGGAGCCGTCCCCGCTCTCCGGAGTCGTGCCGTACGCGTGTGATCCAACGTTCATACCAGGATGGCAAGCTTGAAGGATGAACGATGCTGCCCCGGCGCCCACCCCCGCGCCCGCCCCCCGTTCCCGTGCCCGTGTCCGTGCCCCCGAGCTGATCGGCAAGGGCGGCTGGCTGAACACGGGAGGCAAAGAGCTCACCCTCGCCGACCTGCGAGGTAAGTGTGTTGTCGTTGATTTCTGGACCTTCTGCTGTGTCAACTGCCTGCACGTCCTCGACGAGCTGCGGGAGCTGGAGGAGAAGCACCGGGACACGCTCGTCATCGTCGGGGTGCACTCGCCGAAGTTCGTGCACGAGGCGGAGCACCAGGCGGTCGTCGACGCCGTGGAGCGGTACGAGGTGCACCACCCGGTGCTCGACGACCCGGAGCTGGCGACCTGGAAGCAGTACGCCGTGCGGGCGTGGCCGACGCTCGTGGTGATCGACCCGGAGGGGTACGTCGTCGCCCAGCACGCGGGCGAGGGGCATGCCAACGCGATCCGGACGCTGGTGGAGGAGCTGGAGGCGGAGCACGCGGCCAAGGGGACGCTGCGGCGCGGGGACGGGCCGTACGTGCCGCCGGAGCCCGTCGCGACCGACCTGCGGTTCCCGGGGAAGGCCGTCGTCCTCCCGGACGGGAACCTCCTGGTCTCCGACACGACCCGGCACCAGCTGGTCGAGCTGGCGGCCGACGGGGAGACCGTGGTGCGCCGGATCGGGGACGAGGGGGTGTTCCGGGAGCCGCAGGGGCTGGCGCTGCTGCCGGACGGGACCGTCGTCGTCGCGGACACCGTGCACCACGCGCTCCAGCGGTTCGACCCGGCGACGGGCGCGGTGGAGCGGATCGCGGGCACCGGGAAGCAGTGGTGGCAGGGTTCGCCGACCTCCGGCCCCGCGCTGGGCGTGGACCTGTCCTCGCCGTGGGACGTCGCCTGGTGGCAGGGCAAGGTGTGGATCGCCATGGCCGGCGTGCACCAGCTCTGGACGTACGACCCCGAGTCCGGGACCGTCGAGGTCGCGGCCGGGACGACGAACGAGGGGCTCGTCGACGGGCCCGGCGCCGAGGCGTGGTTCGCCCAGCCGTCCGGGCTCGCCGCCACCGAGGACCGCCTCTGGATCGCCGACTCGGAGACCAGCGCGCTGCGCTACGTCGACACGGACGGCACCGTTCACACCGCCGTCGGCACCGGGCTCTTCGACTTCGGGCACCGGGACGGCGACGCCGGACAGGCCCTGCTCCAGCACCCGCTCGGGGTGACGGCCCTGCCCGACGGCTCGGTCGCGGTCTCCGACACCTACAACCACGCCCTGCGCCGCTACGACCCGGCGACGGGTCAGGTCACCACCCTCGCCACCGACCTGCGCGAGCCCAGCGACGCGGTCCTCGTCGGCGAGGACATCGTGGTCGTCGAGTCGGCCCGCCACCGTCTCACCCGGCTGCGCCTCCCGGAGGAGGCCGTGCAGGTGGAGGCGGTCGCGCACCGCACGAAGCGCGAGGCCACCGAGGTCGCGCCCGGCGCCTTCCGCCTGGACGTCGTCTTCCACGCGCCCACGGGCCAGAAGCTGGACGAGCGGTACGGCCCCTCGACCCGTCTCCTGGTCTCCTCCACCCCGCCGGAGCTGCTGCTCTCCGGCGAGGGCACGGGCACGGACCTCTTCCGCGACCTGGAGCTGAACCCGGCCCTCGCCGAGGGCGTCCTGCACGTCTCCGCGATGGCCGCGTCCTGCGACGACGACCCGGCGAACGAGTACCCGGCCTGCCACGTCCACCAGCAGGACTGGGGCGTCCCGGTGAAGCTCACGGGAGACGGCGTGAGCCGCCTCCCGCTGATCCTCGCGGGACTGGACGCCTGACCCGGCACGTACGCGGAAGGGCCCCGCACGCCGTGGCGTGCGG
>NZ_JBHTST010000105.1:0-30823 GCF_042794995.1 Streptomyces sp. NPDC056503 | reverse complement strand
GTGCCGGACCGGCACCCGCCCCCTCCGGGGTTCCCGCGACTCAGACGACGCGCACCTCGGGGACGTAGAGGATCCACTTGCCGCCCCGGGCCCGGAACTCCTCCTCCTTGGCCATGATCTCCTCGGCGTGGTTCCACGCGAACAACAGGGCGTACTCCGGATACGGATCGGAGAACGCCGCCGACGGCCGCACCGGAATGCCCGAACCCGGCGCCAGCTTCCCGTGCTTGGCCGGCGTCGAGTCGCAGATGAACGGCACGAGCTCCGGGCCGAGGCCGCAGAAGTTCGTCACCGTCGAGCTCTTCGCCGTCGCCCCGTACGCCACGACGCGGTGGCCCTCCTCCGCCAGCTTCCGCAGCAGCGCCGGCAGATCCTCCCGGATCGCCCCCACCGCGGCCGCGAACCGCTCCCGCGTCGCCGCTTCGAGCAGGCCCGAGGCCACCTCCTCGGCGAGCAGCTCCGCGACCGCCCCGGCGGGCCGGCGCCGCCCGGCGCGCGCCAGCGTGTACCGGATCTGGCCGCCGTGCACCGGCAGCCGCTCCACCCCCACCAGCTCGAAACCGAACCGCTCGGCCATCGCGCGCACCGAGTGGGCGGTGAAGAAGAAGACGTGCTCGTCGTAGATCTGGTCGAAGCTGGTCCGCTCGATGATCTCGCCGAAGTACGGGTCCTCGAAGACCAGCACCCCGTCCGGGGCGAGCAGCGCGTCCGCGCCCGCGAAGAGCTCCGCGACGTCCGGGACGTCGCAGACGGTGTTCGCGGCGTACACCACGTCGGCGGGGCCTTCCGACTCCCGTACCTCCCGCGCCGACACGGCGTCGAAGAACGCCCGGTGCACCCGGGTGCCGCCCTGCCCCGACGGCTCGAAGGCCAGCTGCCGCACCCCGGCCCCGGCCACCGTCGCCAGCGTCACCCCGTCGTTGCAGCCGATCTCGACCATGAACGGGTCGTCGCCGGTCAGCTCCCGCGCCAGGAAGCCGCGCGCGGTCTCCTCGAAATGGGCCCGCATGACCCGCGACTGCGACGAGTGGTACGGATAGCCCTCGTGCACCGCGCGGGACCGCGGGACGTCCTCCATCAGCTGGACCATCGAACAGTCCGGACAGGCCCCGACCGCCAGCCGGAAACGGAACTGCTCGCGCCGGTCACCTGGCTCGGTGAAGGCCGCGGACAGCGGTTGCTCTCCGAAGTCGAAGAACTCCTGGAGCGGTGAGCTGCATACCCGACAGTGCGACATGAGGGCGGTCTTCTCCGGGGGTCGTGGTGGAGTCAGGCGGCGGGCGGCCGTCCCGACAGGCTGTGCAGACACGCCACGAGGCTGCGCGCCTGGATGTTGACGTAGTGGCTGTGGCGCAGGAGGTCGGCCAGCTGGTGCATCGTCATCCAGTGGTAGTCCGGATGGTCGAAGTCGGCGAGGTCCTCGGAGCCGACCTCCACGATCACGTACCGGTTGCGCGCGTGGAAGAAGCGCCCGCCCTCCTCGGAGAGCGTCGCGTCGAACCGGATCCGCTCGGGGCCGGCCTCCCGGACGACGTCGAGCAGCGGCGGCAGCGCGGCGGGCGGCAGGTGCCCGAAGTTCTCCGGGGTGCACTGGACCGTCGGCGAGAGCTCCGCCACGTCCAGGTACCCGGGCTCGACGAGCGCGTGCACCAGCACCTTCAGCACCCCGTCCACCCGCTTCACGAGGAACGCCACGATCCCCGTCGCGCACGGCCTGATCATCGGCTGGGTCCACCGCTGGACCTCCCGCGAACCGGCCCGCACGTCGACGGCGATCAGCTCGAAGAACCGGCCGGTGTCGTGCGCGACCGCGTACTCGGTACGGTGCCAGCCCTCCAGCGCGTTCAGCGGGATCCGCGAGGTGAGCACCTCGGAACGGCTGCGCACCCCGGTGAGCCACCGGAGCACCCCGTCGGTGGAGCCCTCCTCGCCGGCGCCGCCCGCGCAGGAGCGCAGCAGCGCCGCCCGGAAGCCGTCGTCACCGTCGTCCCCACCGGTGTCGTCACCGGTGGGGCGGGCCGCGAGCGGGCCCGCGTCGCCCGAGAAGGGCAGACACGCGAGGACCGTCCGCGCGTCCATGTTCACCACGTCGTCGACGCGCAGCAGCGCGTGGAGCTGGCCGAGCGTGAGCCAGTGGAAGCCGTCGAGCACCTCGACGTCCTCGGTGACCTCGACGACCATGTTGCGGTTGCGCTTGCGGTAGAACCAGGAGCCCTGCTCCGACTGGCGCACGTCGGTGAGGATCCGGTGCCGCTCGGCCTGCCGGAAGTACTCCAGGTACGGCACGGAGCGGCCCGCGTGGACCCGGGTGTAGTTGCTGCGGGTCGCCTGGACCGTCGGCGACAGCTGGACGCCGTTGACGTTGCCCGGTTCCACCTTGCCCTGCATCAGGAAGTGCAGGACGCCCCCGAACTCCTTGGCGAGCACGCCCAGGATGCCCAGTTCGGGCTGGTTGATGATGGGCTGCGTCCAGTGCGGCACCGGGCTGTCGGGGATCTGCACGTCCAGGCCCTCGACCGTGAAGAACTTGCCGCTGTCGTGCGCGAGGTTCCCCGTCGACGGGTCGGCCGACCAGCCGACGAGCGCGTCCAGCGGGATGGGGCGGACGTCGTTCTGCGCGTGCGCGTTGCGGTCGGCGAACCAGCGGTGGAAGCCGGCGTTCGGGGCGTACCGGCTGTCCGTCGCGGCGGCGGACCTCGCGATCCGCGCCGCGGTCGACCACTCCTGCTCCAGGGTCGGCACCGCGGCGGTGGACAGGTCGTTCATGGGACGGACTCCTAGCGGGATGAGGCGGTGTCCCGGTCCTGCCGGCGGCCGTGACTCAGACGACGTGGACGTCGGGGACGTAGAGGATCCACTTGCCGCCCCGGGCCCGGAACTCCTGCTCCTTGGCCATGATCTCCTCGGCGTGGTTCCACGCGAAGAGCAGGGCGTACTCCGGGTAGTCGGCGGCGAAGTCGGCGGACGGCCGGACGGGGATGTGGGAGCCGGGCGTCACCCGGCCCTGCTTCTGCGGCGTCGAGTCGACGACGTACGGGACGAGGTCGGGGCCGATGCCGCAGTAGTTGACGACGGTGGCGCTCTTGGACGTCGCTCCGTACCCCACCACCCGCCGGCCCTCGGCCTTCAGCTTCGTCAACAGGGCGGTCAGCTCACGGCAGTTGCTCTCGATCCGGGCCGCGAACCGCTCGTACACGGGCGCTTCGGCGAGCCCCCGCGTCCGCTCGCGCTCCAGCCACTCGGCGACCGCGGCCGTCGGCGTGCGCTCCCCGGCCCGTGCCGTCGTGTAGCGCATCGCGCCGCCGTGCACCGACAGGTGCTCGACGTCCACGAGCTCGAAGCCGAACCGCTCGGCCATGGCGTGCACCGACCGCACGGAGAAGAGGTAGAAGTGCTCGTCGTAGATCTGGTCGAAGGAGGCGTGCTCGACGATGTCGCCCAGGTAGCGGTCCTCGAAGACGAAGATCCCGCCCTCCTCCAGGAGCGCGTGCGCACCGGCGAACACCGAGTCGATGTAGGCGATGTGGCTGATGGTGTTCGCGGAGAAGATCAGCCGGGCGGGCCCCTCGGCCGCGCGGACCTCCCTGGCCGTCGACTCCTCGAAGAACGCCACCCTCACCCGGGCGCCGTCCGCCGCGGCGACCCCGGTGGCGGCCTCCGCCGGGTCGACGCCCAGGTGCCGCACACCGGCCGCCCGGACCGTCCCCAGCATGATGCCGTCGTTGCAGCCGACCTCGACGTAGAACGGGTCGTCCCCGCCGAGTTCGGTCGCCAGGAAGTGCCGGGCGGTCCGCTCGAAGTGCTCCCGCATCACCGACGACCCCGACGAGCGGTAGGGGTACTCGCCGGGGAACATCTGCTCCCTGGCCACCTCCTCGAACTGCTGCACCATCGTGCATGCGGCGCAGACTCCGACGGCGAGTCGGTAGAAGTGCTCGCGGTCGAGTTCCTCAGGGGTGGGGAAAGCGTTGGATACCGGTTGGCGCCCGAAGTCGAAGAACCTCTGAACGGCACCACCGCATATTCGGCACTCTGGCATGCCGAGCACACTAGTTGCGGCCCCGTAGGGGGCCAACCCCTATTACCTGCGGAGAAAAGAGAAGGACCCCGACGCCGGGAGGGCGTCGGGGTCCGGTGCGCGGGTCAGAGGTTCCCCAGCACCTCGCGCACGGCACTGATCACCTTGTCCTGGACTTCGACCGGCAGGGACGGGTACATCGGCAGCGAGAAGATCTCCCCGGCCAGCTCCTCGGTCACCGGAAGCGAACCCTTCCGGTAACCGAGGTGCTCGAATCCCGACATCGTGTGCACGGGCCACGGATAGCTGATGTTCAGCGCGATGCCGTACGCCTTGAGCGCCTCGATGATCTCGTCGCGGCGCGGGTGGCGCACCACGTACACGTAGTAGACGTGGGTGTTGCCCGCCGTGGTCGAGGGCAGCACGAGACCGGTGTCGCCGAGCCCCTCCTCGTACCGCCTGGCCACCGCCTGCCGGCCCGCGACGTAGGCGTCGAGACGGCCCAGCTTGCGGCGGAGGATCTCGGCCTGCACCTCGTCGAGCCGGCTGTTGTGGCCCGGGGTCTGCACGACGTAGTACCGCTCGGCCATGCCGTAGTAGCGCAGCTTGCGCAGCTCCGCCTCGACGGCGTCGTCGGAGGTGACGACGGCGCCGCCGTCGCCGTACGCCCCGAGCACCTTCGTCGGGTAGAAGGAGAAGGCGGCGGCCCGGCCCATGCTGCCCGCGATCCTGCCGTGGTGGCGGGCGCCGTGCGCCTGCGCGCAGTCCTCCAGGAGCTCCAGGCCGTGCCGCGCGGCCAGCTCCTCCAGGGGCGCCATGTCCACGCACTGCCCGTAGAGGTGCACGGGGACGATGGCCCGGGTCCGCTCGGTGATCGCGGCCTCCACCTGGGCGGTGTCCATCAGGTAGTCCTCGCGGCGCACGTCGACGAAGACCGGCGTGGCGCCCGCCCCGTCGATCGCGAGCACCGTCGGCGCGGCCGTGTTCGACACGGTGATCACCTCGTCGCCGGGGCCCACGCCCAGCGCCTGGAGCCCGAGCTTCACGGCGTTCGTGCCGTTGTCCACGCCCACCGCGTGCGCGGCGCCGTGGTAGGCGGCGAACTCGTCCTCGAAACCCCGGACGCTGGCACCCAGCACGAGCTGCCCGGAGCGGAACACCCGGTCGACGGCGTCGAGGATGTCGTCGCGCTCGTTCTCGTACTCCGCCAGGTAGTCCCACACGCGTGTGGTCACGGCCGTCCCCACTCCCTGCTCCGCAGAAGGATTCGCGGCAAGAGGAATCCACGATTATCCAAGGTCGGCAGAATTCCATACCTATCCCTATGGGGGTGCAACCCCTAGCTGCCCCAGCGAAGAGTTGCTCCCCCCAGAGGGGGCATTCCCGCATTGCCATCGATACGGACCCCTGGGTAGCTTCGCCAGGACAACTCGCCTTCGGTCCTGGCGTTGTTGGCCGGGCCCGCTACCAAGGGAAAAGAACGCATGAAGGGAATCGTTCTCGCGGGCGGTACCGGCAGCCGGCTCACCCCCGCGACGATCGCGGTGTCGAAACAGCTTCTCCCCATCGCCGAGAAACCGATGATCTACTATCCGCTGTCCGTCCTCATGCTCAGCGGAATACGCGAGATCCTGGTCATCGCGAAACCCGTCGACGTGCCGCAGTTCCGCCGCCTCCTCGGCGACGGATCGCAGCTGGGAATCAGCATCGAATACGCCGAACAGGCACAGCCGGGCGGCCTCGCCGAGGCGTTCGTCATCGGCGCCGACCACATCGGCGACGACCCGGCCGCCCTGGTGCTCGGGGACAACATCTTCCACGGCCCCCGCTTCCAGGACCTCCTGGAGGAGTGCGCCCGCGACGTCGACGGCTGCGTCCTCTTCGGCTACAAGGTCAAGGACCCCGAGCGGTACGGCATCGGCGAGGTCGACGCCGAGGGCCGGCTGGTCTCCCTGGAGGAGAAACCCCGCAGCCCCCGCTCCAACCGGGCCGTCACCGGCCTGTACTTCTACGACAACGACGTCATCGACATCGCCAAGAACGTCCGGCCCTCGGCACGCGGAGAGCTGGAGATCACCGACGTCAACCGCGAGTACATGCGCCGCGGCAAGGCCCGCATGGTCGACCTCAGACGGGGCTTCGCCTGGCTGGACACCGGCACCCCCGAATCGCTCCTCCAGGCCTCCCTGTACGTGCGGACCCTGGAGGAACGACAGGGCGTGCGCATCGCCTGCCTGGAGGAGGTCGCCCTCCGCAAGGGCTTCATCACCCCCGACCAGTGCCACCGCCTGGGCGTCGCCCTTGGCGCCTCCGGCTACGGCCAGTACGTCCAGGACATCGCGGCCGAGTTCGCCGCCTGACCACCCGGTGACCGTTCCCCGCGCGGGGAACGGTCACCGGGGAACGGCCACCGCCGCGCCGCCCTCAGCCCACCGCGACCGGGAACCGCGCGACACCCCGGACCACGGGCGACCGCATGCGGTGCACCGGCTCCCCGGCCGGCCGCAGCCCCCGCCACGCCCCCGCCGTCAGCGAGGTCAGCGCCGCCCGGGCCAGCAGCCGCACCACCGGCGCCACCACCTCCGCGTACGTCCCCTCCGCCAGCGACAGATGCCGCGCCGCCTGCCGGCGGCCGACCCGCAGCCGCTCCGGCTCCGCGAACACCTCCGGATCGCGGTTGGCCGCGTCCACCAGCACCACCACCTGGTGCCCCCGCTCCACCGGCTGACCCGCCACCTCGGTGTCCGCCGTGGCGATCCGGCTGATCAGCCGCACCGGCGGCACGAACCGCAGCAGCTCCTCGACCGCCCCCGCCACGAGCCCGGGCTCCTCGTGCAGCAGCTCCCACTGGTCGGGGTGGTCCCACAGCGCCCGTACGCCCTCGCAGACCAGGTTCGCGGCGAGCTCCGCGCCCACGCAGACCGTCAGCAGCAGCACCGCGAGCACGTCCTCCCGCGCCGCGCCGTCCGGCCCGGCCGCCGCGAGGAGCCCGCCCACCACGTCGCCGCCGTCCGCCGCGCCGCCCCGGTCCACCAGCCCGTCGAGCAGCTCCCGCAGCCCGTCGTACGACTCCACCAGGCCCCGCGCCATCGCCAGCGTCGGCGGGCACAGCAGCGCGTCCGGCGCGCCCCCGCTGCCCGCCGCCAGCTCCGCGAACCGCGCCCGTGCCTCCCCCTCCACCCCGAGCAGCTCCGCCAGGAACGCCGCGGTCGCCCCGCGCACCACGTCCGCCATCAGGTCGAACCGGCCCCCGACACCCGCCAGTCCGGCGTCGAACAGCCCGCGGGCCGCGTCGAACCGCCCCGCCAGGGCCTGCTCGCCGAGCACCGGGGCGGCCAGGTCCCGAAGCCGCCCGCAGGCCGCCCGGTCCCGCCCGAACAGCCCGTCGTCCACGGACAGCACATGCTTGAGCGACGCGCCCGAGTCGATGCCGAACACCTTCCGGCGCCGCGCCCGGCCGCCGGCCCGTACCACCTCGCCCGGTGCCAGGCGCTCGTCGCGCAGCACCGCGAGCCCCGCCTCGTGACCGGCCGTCACCCACACGTCCGACTCGCTCTGCCGCAGCGGGGGAAGACCGCGCATCCCCTCGTACAGCACGTCGAGCACCCTGGGCTCGATGCCCTGGTCCCGCAGGATCAGCGCGTACGGGTCGCCCCGGTTGCCCCGCATCCACTGCGTGCCCCGCGCGGCCAGCAGATGCCGCGACAGGTCGCTGTCGTCGAAGAGCCGCGGATCGATCTGATGCTTCGTCATGCCCGGCCAAGTCCCTTCCCTCACGGGCCCCGCGCGGGTGACCCGCGCGCTCCCCACCCGTTCATAGCCCGAGGCCGGGCCCCCGGGCCACCCCTGCCCCGCAGCCCCGCCCCACCCCCCGGACGCCCCCGGCGGAAAGGGGGGGATAGGGGCTGACCTACCCCGGACCCCATGTGAGTGTGAGGTCAATACCTGGCGCAGCGTGCCTGGATTCCGCATGAAATCTGCACCGGTCCCGCCAGGTCAGCGCAGCCTCTATCCGGCGGGACGATGAGGAAGAACGCAGCAATGACCAGAGCACTGATTGTCGGTGGCGGAGTGGCGGGCCCGGCGAGCGCGATCGCGCTCCAGCGGGCAGGACTCGAACCCGTCGTCTACGAAGCGTACGACCGCGGCGCGGACGGCATCGGCCAGAACCTCGTGCTGGCCGTCAACGGATACAGCGCCCTGCTCGCCCTGGGCGTGCCCCACCTGGCGAACGGCTTCGACATCCCCCGGTACCGCTTCCACCTCGGCAGCGGCAAGGAACTCGCCCAGGTCCTCAACGGGTCCCCCCTGGCGGACGGCACCGTGGCCCGCGCCATCACCCGGTCCGACCTCTACACCACCCTCCGCGACGAGGCCATCGCCCGGGACATCCCGGTCCACTTCGGCAAGCGCATGGTCGACGCGGAGGTCACCCCGGACGGCGTCGTCGCCCGCTTCTCCGACGGCGACGAGGTCACCGCGGACGTCCTCGTCGGCGCCGACGGACTCCACTCCACCACCCGCAAGATCATCGACCCGGCCGGCATCGACTTCCGCTACGGCCGGCTCTGGACCACCGGCGGCTACTGCACCGGCGTCGAGGCCCCCCGCGAGACCGGCACCGAGTTCATGTACCTCGGCAAGCGCGGCTTCTTCTGCAACATCCAGGACCCCGACGGCCGCATCTGGTGGTACGCCACCCTCACCCGCCCCCGGCAGCCCACCGCCGCCGAACTGGAGGCGATCAGCCCCGAGGACTGGCGCACCCAGCTCGTCGAGGCCTTCTCCGTCGACAACAGCCCCGCCGTGGAGATCATCAAGGCCACGGACGCCATCTGGCCGCCGCGCCCCATCCAGGACATCCCCCACCTGCCCAAGTGGCACAACGGCCGCATGGTCGTCATCGGCGACGCCTGCCACGCCGTGTCCCCCTCGGCCGGCCAGGGCGTCTCCATGGCCATCGAGGACTCCGTCACCCTCGGCAAGTGCCTGCGCGACATCCCCGACATCCCCGCGGCCCTCCAGCGGTACGAGGAACTGCGCCGCGAGCGCGTCGAGCGCGTCGTCTCCTTCGGCAAGCAGTGCGGCCGGGCCCTGGAGACCGGCGGCACCCTCATGCGCATGGGCCGCGACGTCTTCGCCCGCATCGCCTACAGCGAGCGCGGCTCGCAGAAGGCGCACGAGGAGATGAAGTGGCTGTACGAGCACCGCATCGACTGGGACACCCCCGTCGGCCGGAGCACCCCGAACGCCGCCTGACCTCCACCGCACCACACCGTCCGAAGCGTCCGCGCCGCCACCGAGCCGAGGGGAGCCCATGCGAGTCCTGTTCACCGTGTACGCGGCGAAGACACACTTCTACAACATGGTGCCGATCGCATGGGCCCTCCGCGCCGCCGGCCACGACGTCCGCGTCGCCAGCCAACCGCAGCTCGCCGAGGCGATCGGCCGCACCGGACTGCCCGCCGTGGCCGTCGGCGACGAGGACGGCCTGGAGGGCCGCGAGACCCCCGCCGACGGCGGCCACGTCACCAGCGACACCTCCTGGCGCGACCTCAACGCGGGCGTCACCGAGACCCGCCCCTCCAAGCTCACCTGGGACTACGTCCTCGGCACCTTCACCGTCGCCTGCTCCACCCACTACGAACACGCCACCGGCGGCCGCGCCATGCTCGACGACCTCGTCGACCACGCCCGCGACTGGCGCCCCGACCTCGTGATCTGGGACGCCATGACCTTCGCCGGGCCCGTCGCCGCCCGCGCCTGCGGCGCCGCCCACGCCCGCATGCTCTTCGGCCTCGACTACATCGGCCGCATGTACGGCGACTACGTCCGGCTGCGCGACGGCCTGCCCCCCGAGCGCCGCGACGACCCCGTCGGCGACTGGGTCACCGGACGCCTCACCCGCTTCGGCTGCGCCACCGGCCCGGAACTCACCACCGAGATGATGACCGGCCAGTGGACCATCGACCCCACCCCGTCCTGGATGCGCTTCCCCCTCGACCTGCCCACCCTCCCGGTGCGGTACGTCCCCTACAACGGCCCCACCAGCGTCCCGGACTGGACCCACGAACGGCCCGCCAGGCCCCGCGTCTGCCTCTCCCTCGGCATGACCGCCCGCGAGGTGCTCGGCGGCGACGCCTTCTCCGTGACCGACCTGCTCGACGCCCTCGGCGAACTCGACATCGAGGTCATCGCCACCCTCAACGCCGACCAGCTCGGCGGCGGGCACCGACTCCCGCCCAACGTGAAGGCACTGGACTTCGTCCCCCTCAACGACCTGCTGCCCAGCTGCTCCGCCGTCATCCACCACGGCGGCTTCGGCACCCTGGGCAACGCCCTCGTCCACGGCGTGCCCCAGATCATCGCCCCCGGCCGCTACTGGGACGAGGTCGACTTCGGCCGACACCTGGAGGCCAGGGGCGCCGGACTGCTCCTCGACCACGAGGAACTGTCCGGCGACGCCCTCAAGAGCCGCCTCGACGCCGGCTCGTTCCGCGACGGAGTCGCCAAGCTCGTCGGCGACCCGGCGTACCGCGACAACGCCGCCCGCGTCAGAGACGAGATGCTCGCCGCCCCCTCGCCCCACGACCTCGTGGCCGAACTGGAGCGACTCACCGCGGCCCACCGCGCCTGAAGCCGAGAAGGGAAGCACATGACAGCCTCACACTGGGCCGGGAAGACGGTGGTCGTCACCGGAGGCAGCGGATTCATCGGCTCGCACTTCACCGAGGAACTCCTGGGCCTCGGCGCCCACGTCGTCTGCCTCTACCGCCGCGACAACCGGGGCGTCCTGCCCCAGCTCCCGCGGACCGACCGGCTGCGCACCGTCCGGATGGACCTGCGCGACGAACACGCCCTGCGCCGGGTCTTCGAGCAGGCACCCGACGGCGTCGACGCCTTCGTGCACTGCGCGGTCGTCTCCGGCAGCCAGGAGTTCCGCCGCGACCACTCCGCCACGATCCTCGACGCCAACGTCCGCTCCGTCTCCAACATCCTGGAGACCACCCGCAGGTACGGCGTGGGCGAGATCGTCCTCCTCAGCTCCAGCGACATCTACCTCTCGCCCACCGACCAGCCCACGCGGGAGGAGGAGGACTTCACCACCCTCATGCGGTACGACCCCGACGGCTACTACCTCTCGAAGAACTACGCCGAGATCCTCGCCGAGGCCTACCGCACGGAACACGGCATGAACATCTTCCTGCCCCGCCTCACCAGCGTGTACGGCCCCCGCGACAACTTCGAGGCGGACACCGACCGCGTCGTGCCCACCATGTTCGGCAAGGTGATGTCCGGCCGCTCCATCGAGATCTGGGGCGACGGCAGCCAGACGCGCACCTACATGTACGTCACCGACCTCGTCCGCTCCGTGCTGCGCATGGTCGAGCGGAACAAGCACCAGATCATGAACGTCGGCACCCCCGAGACCGTCTCCGTCCTCCAGCTCGCCCGGATGGTCTGCGAGGCGCTCGGCCGGCCGGAGCAGATCACCTTCGACCGGAGCAAGTCCGGCGGACGCCAGAGCCGCACCCTCGACCTCGGCAGGCTCCACGGAATCATCGACTTCCAGCCGCTGACCCTGCGCGAAGGCCTACGACGGACCGCGGACTGGTACCTGGCCCACCGGACGCCCGCCTCCGAAGCCCGGTAGCCCGTCCCGTACCGCGCCCCGTACCGACGTCCCGTACCGGCGCTCCCCGCCGCGCCCCGTACCGACGCCCCGTACCGCGCGGCCCCACCCACCGTCGCCCGCCGCCCGGCCTGCTGGAGACCACCCATGCGCGTCCTCGTCACCACCTCAGCCGTCAACTCCCACCTCAACAACCTCGTCCCCATGGCCTGGGCCCTGCGGACGGCGGGACACGAGGTCTGCGTCGCCAGCCAGCCGAGCATCGCCGACGCGATCAAACACTCCGGGCTCACCGCCGTCTCCGTCGGCGACGGCCTCGCCGCCCCGCGCGGCGGCACCGAGGAGACCGACAGCCCCTTCGGACTCGGCTACGACATCGCCGAGACCGACCCCGCCAGGCTGACCCCCGACCGCGTGCGCGCCACCCTCGCCGCCTACACCTCCGTCGTCAGCGAGTACATGGCCGACGGCACCATGCTCAAGGACCTGGTCCGCTTCGCCCGCACCTGGCGCCCCGACCTCGTCCTGTGGGACGCCCACAACTACGCCGCGCCCGTCATGGCCCGCGCCGTCGGCGCCGCCCACGTCCGCATCCTGCCCGCCCCCGACCACTGGGCCCGCATGCGCGCCCACCAGCTCGCGCTCGCCGCCGAACACTCCCCGGCCCCGGCCGGCCCCGCCGACGACCCCATGGCCGCCTACCTCGCCGGCAAGCTGGAGAGCGTCGGGCTCGACCCGGCGACCTTCGCCGAGGACCTCGTCGTCGGCCAGGCCACCATCGACCCCCTGCCCGACTGGCTCGGCCACCCCCTCGACCTGGACCACCGGCCCGTACGCCACATCCCGTACACCGGCCCCACCGTCGTCCCCGCCTGGCTCCGCAAGGAGCCCAAGCGCCGCCGCGTCTGCCTCACCCTCGGCCAGACCCGCCGCAGCCTCGGCGTCACCGGCACCGCCGGCGGCGAGGAGATCACCGCCGCCGACGTCCTCCGGCACGTCGCCGACCTCGACGTCGAGGTCGTCGCCACGCTCAGCGCCGACCAGCTGCCCCCCGGCACCCGCATCCCCGACAACGTCCGCCTCTTCGACTACGTGCCGCTCGACGCCCTCCTCCCCAGCTGCGCCGCGATCGTCCACTACGGAGGCATGGGCACCGTCGCCGCCTCCGTCGTCCACGGCGTGCCCCAGCTCGGCATCCCCGGCAACATCTGGGGCGAGGCCGGCGTCATGCGCGCCCTCGAAGAGCAGGGCGCGGGCCTCGTCGGCGACCCCACCGGCCTCGTCGACCAGCTCGCCCGGCTCCTCGACGACCCCGCCTACGCCGAAGGCGCCGCCAAGGCCCGCGACGCCATGCTCTCCCGGCCCAGCCCGCGCGACCTCGTGCCCGGCCTGGAGGAGCTCACCGCCCGCCACCGCGACTCCGGGGACCTGAACGGCTGATGGACGACGAGGCCAAGCTGCTCGAATACCTCAGGCGCGCCACCGCGGAACTGCGCGCCAGCCGCCACCGGGTGGCCGAACTGGAGCGCGCGCACGACGAACCCGTCGCGATCGTCGGCATGGGCTGCCGCTACCCCGGCGGCGTCGACTCGCCCGCCGCCCTCTGGAACCTCGTCACGGAAGGCCGCGACGCGATCGGCGCGTTCCCCACCGACCGGCACTGGGACGAGGCCACCCTCTACGACCCCGAGGCCGCGCGTCCCGGCACCAGCTACACCCGGCACGGCGGATTCCTCTACGAAGCCGCCGGGTTCGACGCCGACTTCTTCGCCATCAGCCCCCGCGAAGCCGAACTGATGGACCCCCAGCAGCGCCTGCTGCTCGAAACCTCGTGGGAGGCCCTGGAACGCGCCGGAATCCCCCCGCGCACCCTCAAGGGCGGCCCCGTCGGCGTGTTCGCGGGCGTCATGTACCACGACTACGTCCACAGCAGCGGCGGCGGCAGCGTGGTCTCGGGCCGCGTGGCGTACACCCTGGGTCTTGAGGGTCCCGCGGTGACGGTGGACACGGCGTGTTCGTCCTCCCTGGTGGCGCTGCACCTGGCGGCCCAGTCGCTGCGCAAGGGCGAGTGCGCGCTGGCGCTCGCCGGCGGCGTCACCGTCATGGCCACCCCCGAGACCTTCGTCACCTTCAGCGAACAGCGCGGCCTCGCCCCCGACGGCCGCTGCAAGTCCTTCGCCGAGAGCGCCGACGGCACCGGCTGGGCGGAAGGCGCGGGCGTGCTGGTCCTGGAGCGCCTGTCGGACGCCCGCGCCAACGGCCACCGCGTACTCGCCGTGCTCCGGGGCTCCGCCGTCAACCAGGACGGCGCCAGCAGCGGCCTCACCGTGCCCAACGGCCCGGCACAACAGCGGGTGATCCGCGCGGCGTTGCGCGCCTCGGGCCTGGAGCCGGGCGACGTCGACGTGGTGGAGGCGCACGGTACGGGGACGACGCTGGGTGATCCGATCGAGGCGCAGGCGTTGTTGGCGACGTATGGGCAGGGTCGGGGGGAGGGTGCGGAGCCGTTGTGGCTGGGTTCGGTGAAGTCGAACCTGGGGCACACGCAGGCGGCGGCGGGTGTCGCCGGTGTGATCAAGATGGTCATGGCGATGCGCCACGGCGTCCTGCCGGCCTCTCTCCACGCGGACGAGCCGTCGTCGCGGGTGGACTGGGACGCGGGGCGGGTGGAGCTGCTGGCGGAGTCGCGGGCCTGGCCCGAGACGGGCCGCCCGCGCCGGGCCGGCATCTCGTCCTTCGGCTTCAGCGGCACGAACGCCCACGTCATCGTGGAACAGGCACCCACGGAGGAGAGCGCGGCGGAGGACGCGGAGACGACACCGGGGGACCTCCCCTGGCTGCTGTCGGGCCGCACCGCCGACGCCCTGCGTGCCCAGGCTGCCCGGCTGGCCGACCACATCGAACGGCTCGACGACGGCGCCGGGTGGGCACCCCGCGCCCTCACACACGCCCTGGCCACCACCCGGACCGCCTTCGAGCACCGTGCCGCCTTCACGGCGAAGGACCGGGCCGGGGTGCTGGCGGCCCTGCGTGCCGTCGCGTCCGGAGAGGCGGGCGAGGCGAGTGAGGCGGGCGAGGCGGGTGCTGGCGGCCTGACGGCGTTCGTGTTCGGGGGTCAGGGGTCGCAGCGGTTGGGGATGGGTCGTGGGTTGTACGGGGCGTTCCCGGTGTTCGCGGGGG
The DNA here is from genome assembly GCF_042794995.1 of Streptomyces sp. NPDC056503. Taxonomy (NCBI): domain Bacteria; kingdom Bacillati; phylum Actinomycetota; class Actinomycetes; order Kitasatosporales; family Streptomycetaceae; genus Streptomyces; species Streptomyces sp. NPDC056503. Next base: position 15,992 of record NZ_JBHTST010000105.1, on the reverse strand, counting down.
CGTTGGACGAGGTGCTCGCGGAGCTTCCGGACGGTCTGCGGGAGGTGATGTGGGGCGAGGATCCGGAGGCCCTGAACCGTACGGGCAACGCGCAGCCCGCGTTGTTCGCGGTCGAGGTCGCCCTCTTCCGGCTCCTTGAGTCGTGGGGCGTACGGCCCGACGCGGTCGCCGGTCACTCGATCGGCGAGATCGCCGCCGCGCAGGTCGCGGGGGTGTTGTCGCTGGGAGACGCGGCCCGGCTCGTTTCCGCTCGTGGTCGGTTGATGGAGGCGCTGCCCGAGGGTGGTGCGATGGTGGCGGTCGAGGCGTCGGAGGACGAGGTCCGGCTCACCGCCGGGGTTTCGGTCGCCGCCGTGAACGGCCCGCGCGCGCTGGTCGTCTCCGGTATCGAGTCCGAAGTCCTCGCTCTTCAGGCGCACTTCGAGGCACTGGGTCGTAAGACGACCCGTCTGAAGGTCTCGCACGCCTTCCACTCGCCGTTGATGGAGCCGATGCTGGAGGACTTCCGGCAGGCCGTCGCCGGGCTGGAGTTCCGTGCCCCCGAGTTGTCCGTGGTCTCCACGGTCGGCGGCGCGCAGGCCGAGAAGGAGTTCACCGACCCCGCGTACTGGGTGCGCCAGGTGCGCGAGCCGGTGCGGTTCGCGGATGCCGTCGGCGCCCTGGAGGCCCTGGACGTAAGGCGGTTCATCGAGGTCGGTCCGGACGCGGTGCTGACCGCGACCGCGCCCGACACCCCCTTCGTACCGCTCCTCCGCCGTGACCGCGACGAGGCCGAGGCCTTCCTCGACGCCCTCGCGCGCGTGCACGTGAGCGGAGGAACGGTCGACTGGAGCGCCGCCGGGCCCGGCGGCGGACTCGCCCGCGCCCAGGCGGAGTCGTTGCCGACGTACGCTTTCCAGCGCGAGCGCTACTGGCGGGACAGCACCGCCGCCACCGACTGGGACGGCTCCGCGCGCCGGCTGCTGGGCGCGCCGATCAGCCTGGCCGACGCGAAGGGCGCCGTCCTCTCGGGGCGCCTCTCCGTCGCCACGCACCCCTGGCTGGCCGACCACGTCTTCGACGGCCGCGTCCTCTTCCCCGCCGCGGGCTTCGTGGAACTGGTGGTGCGCGCGGGCGACGAGGTCGGCTGCGGACGGATCGAGGAGCTGACCCTGGAGGCGCCGCTCGCGCTGCCCGCGCGCGGCTCCGTGCAGGTGCAGGTCATCGTGGGCGCCGAGAGCACCACCGGCGGCCGGACGGTCGAGGTGTACGCGGACGGCGGCGAGGCGGAGTGGACCGTGCACGCGGTGGGCGTGCTGGTGCCGCGCCGCGGCGGCACGGTCGACGTTCCGGCCGAGTGGCCGCCCGTGGGGGCGGAGCCGGTGCCGGTCGACGCGCTGTACGCGTCCCTGGCGGACGCCGGACTCGCGTACGGGCCGGCGTTCCGGGGCGTCCGGGCGGCCTGGCGGCACGGCGACGAGGTCTGCGCCGAGATCGCCCTGCCCGAGCGGGCACGCCCCACCGCCGGGGACTTCGTGCTCCACCCGGCCCTGCTCGACGCGGCGTTGCAGCTCACCGCGCTGACGGAAGGAGCGGGCGGGGGGACGGCGCTGCCCTACGCCCTGCGGGGTGTGGAGGTGTTCGCGTCGGGCGCGGGCGCCGCGCGGGTGCGCGTCACCGGCGCGACGCTCGAACTGGCGGACGCGAACGGCCGGCCGCTGGCCTCGGTGGACTCCCTCGTGCTGCGCGAGGCGGGCCGCCGGGCCGACGGCGGCGGACTGTTCCGCACGGAATGGCGGCGATCCGGGTCGCCGGCGGGTGCGGCAGTAGGCGAGGCCGCCGTGTTCGAGGTGGCGGGTGGTGCGACGCCGGAGGCGGTGCACGAGGCGGTGGCGGCCATGTTGGACGCGGTCACGTCTCATCTCGCCCTCGACGCAGGTGTGTTGGTGGTGGTGACGCGTGGTGCTGTCGCCGCGTTGCCGGGGGAGTCGGTGACGGATCTCGCGGGTGCCGCCGTGCGGGGGTTGGTGCGGTCGGCGCAGGCGGAGCATCCGGGACGGTTCGTGCTCGTCGACGCGGACGGTGACGCCGAGGCCGCGCGGGCGGTGGCCGAGCCGGACGTCGCGGTGCGTGGTGGTGAGGTGTGGGTGCCTCGTCTGGTCCGTGTCGCCCCGGACGGCCCGGCCGGGCCGGGCACGGTGTGGGACGGCGAGGGGCAGGTTCTGGTCTCGGGTGGTACGGGTGCCCTGGGTGCTCTGGTGGCCCGGCATCTGGTGCGGGTGCACGGGGTGCGTGAGCTGTTGTTGGTGAGTCGTTCGGGTCCGGCCGCGCCGGGGGCGGATGTGCTGGTCGGGGAGTTGGAGGGGCTGGGGGCGCGCGTCGAGGTGGTGGCGTGCGACCTGGCGGATCGTGGTTCGGCCGAGGCGTTGTTGTCGGGGCGTGGGCTGGCGGGTGTGGTGCACGCGGCCGGTGTCCTCGATGACGGTGTGGTGACGTCGTTGTCGGCGGAGCGGGTGGCGGGTGTGTTGCGTCCGAAGGTGGATGCGGGGTGGCATCTGCACGAGTTCGCGCAGGCTCCGGTCTTCGTGTCGTTCTCTTCGGCGGCCGGGGTGTTGGGTGCTCCGGGGCAGGCGGGTTACGCGGCGGGTAACGCGTATCTCGACGCGTTGGCGGAGTACCGTCGTTCGGCGGGGCTGCCCGGGCAGTCGTTGGCCTGGGGCATGTGGGACACCGGCATGGTCGAGGGGCTGGGTGCCGCCGAGCGGGAACGCCTGGCCCGCACCGGCGTCGGGCCCATGGGCGCCGACGACGCCCTCACCCTCTTCGACCTGGCCACGGCCACCCCCGAACCCACCCTTCTGCCCCTCCGTCTCGATCGGGCCGCCCTGCGTGCCCTGGGTCCTGCCCTGGAGCCGGTCTGGCACGGCCTCGTCCCGCCGCCCCGGCGCACGCGGGGATCCGGTGGGGGTGGCGCCGACGGGCTGCTGGACCGGTGGGGCGCGCTGAGCGAGGAGCGGCGCCGCGAGGCGCTCCTGGACCTCGTGCGCGACCGTGTCGCGGCCGTGCTCGGGCACGGGTCGGGCGCCCGCGTCGCCGCCGAACGGCCCTTCAAGGAGCTGGGCTTCGACTCGCTGACCGCCGTGCAGCTGCGCAACGAGCTGAACCAGGTCACGGGCGTGCGGCTGCCCGCGTCCCTGATCTACGACCACCCGAGTTGCGCGGCCGTCGCCGATCGCCTGCTCACCGAACTCGCCGGCCACTTCCGTACGTCGGTGTCCGGCTCGTCCGACGACGCTGCCGTGGGCCGCCGGGTCGTCGTGGGTGAGGGTGGGGACGATCCGGTGGTGATCGTCGGTATGGCGTGCCGTTATCCGGGTGGTGTCGACTCGCCCGAGGCGTTGTGGGAGCTGGTCGTGTCGGAGACCGACGCGATCGGTCCGTTCCCCACCGACCGCGGCTGGGACGTGGAGCGCGTCTACGACCCCGAGGTGGGGCGGCCGGGCAAGAGCTATGTGCGCGAAGGCGGATTCCTCTACGAGGCCGACCGCTTCGACCCCGCCTTCTTCGGGATGAGCCCGAACGAGGCCCGCGAGACGGACCCGCAGCAGCGCCTCCTCATGGAGACCTCCTGGGAGGCCTTCGAACGGGCCGGGATCGCCCCGCGCTCGATGAAGGGCAGCCCGACCGGGGTGTTCGTCGGGTCCATGTACTACGACTACGCCGGCGCGGGCAGCCTGGGCAGCGCGATCTCCGGTCGGGTGGCGTACACGTTGGGTCTTGAGGGGCCTGCGGTGAGTGTGGATACGGCGTGTTCGTCGTCGTTGGTGGCGTTGCATCTGGCGGTGGGGGCGTTGCGGTCGGGTGAGTGCTCGCTGGCGTTGGCGGGTGGTGTGACGGTGATGGCGACTCCGGAGTCGTTCGTGGAGTTCAGTCGTCAGCGGGGGTTGGCGTCGGATGGTCGGTGCAGGGCGTTCGCGGAGGGGGCGGACGGTACGGGGTGGGCCGAGGGTGTGGGGGTGCTGGTTCTGGAGCGTCTGTCGGATGCCCGGCGGAACGGTCATCGTGTCCTCGCGGTGGTGCGGGGTTCGGCGGTGAATCAGGACGGTGCGTCGAACGGGATGACGGCGCCGAACGGTCCTGCCCAGCAGCGGGTGATCCGGCAGGCCCTGCGTGTCTCCGGCCTTTCGGCCGCCGAGGTGGACGTGGTGGAGGCGCATGGTACGGGGACGACGTTGGGTGATCCGATCGAGGCGCAGGCGTTGTTGGCGACGTATGGGCAGGGTCGGGGGGACGGCGATCCGTTGTGGCTGGGTTCGGTGAAGTCGAACCTGGGGCACACGCAGGCGGCGGCGGGTGTCGCCGGTGTGATCAAGATGGTCATGGCGATGCGCCACGGCGAGCTGCCGAGGACGCTCCACGTGGACGAGCCGTCCACGCACGTCGACTGGGACGCGGGCCGGGTGGAGCTGCTGGCGGAGTCGCGGGCGTGGCCCGAGACGGGGCGCCCGCGCCGGGCGGGGATCTCGTCCTTCGGCATCAGCGGCACCAACGCGCACGTCGTCCTCGAACAGGCGCCGCCACTCGACGCGCCCCGTCCGCCCACCGCACCTCCCGTCGTGGTCCCGTGGCCGCTCAGCGCCCGCAGCCCCGAGGCCCTGCACGACCAGGCGGCCCGGCTGCTCGCGCGGGTCGACGGCGTCAGCGGCCTCGACCCGGTGGACGTCGGCCACACGCTCGCCACCGCCCGCAGCGCCTTCGAGTACCGGAAGGTCGTGCTCGGCACGACACCCGCCGAACTCGTCGCAGAGCTCGCGGACTTCGTGGCATCCGCCGATCGGGCGTCCAAGGCCGAGGAGACGCGGACGGCGTTCGTGTTCGGGGGCCAGGGGTCGCAGCGGTTGGGGATGGGTCGTGGACTGTACGAGGCGTTCCCGGTGTTCGCGGGGGCGTTGGACGAGGTGCTCGCGGAGCTTCCGGATGGTTTGCGGGAGGTGATGTGGGGCGAGGACGCGGAGGTTCTGAACCGTACGGGTTGGGCTCAGCCGGCGTTGTTCGCGGTCGAGGTCGCCCTCTTCCGGATCCTTGAGTCGTGGGGCGTGCGGCCCGACGCGGTAGCCGGTCATTCGGTGGGTGAGATCGCCGCCGCGCATGTGGCGGGCGTGCTGTCGCTGACGGACGCGGCCCGACTCGTTTCCGCTCGGGGTCGGTTGATGGAGGCGCTGCCCGAGGGTGGTGCGATGGTCGCGGTCGAGGCGTCGGAGGACGAGATCCGGCTCACCGCCGGGGTTTCGGTCGCCGCCGTGAACGGTCCCCGCGCGCTCGTCGTCTCCGGTGTCGAATCCGAAGTCCTCGCCCTCCAGGCGCACTTCGAGGAACTGGGCCGCAAGACGACCCGCCTCAAGGTCTCGCACGCCTTCCACTCCCCGCTCATGGAACCGATGCTGGAGGACTTCCGGCAGGCCGTCGAGGGGCTGGAGTTCCGTGCCCCCGACCTGCCCGTGGTCTCCACGGTCAGCGGCGCGCCGGCCGGTGAGGAGGAGCTGACCGATCCGGCGTACTGGGTGCGTCAGGTCCGTGAGCCGGTCCGGTTCGCGGACGCGCTCGCCGCCCTCCGGGCCCAGTCCGTGGGCCGCTTCGTCGAGGTCGGCCCGGACGCCGCGCTGACCGCGACCGCGCCCGACACCCCCTTCGTCCCCCTCCTCCGACGCGACCGTGACGAGGCGCGGCAGTTGCTGGACGGGCTGGCGCGGTTGTTCGCGGCGGGGGTCGCCGTGGACTGGGCCGGATACTTCGCCGGGGCCGGGGCCCGTGGCGTCGATCTGCCCACCTACCCGTTCCAGCGGCGGAGTTACTGGATGCGGCCCGGGGTGTCGGGGGCCGGCGGTGTGGAGGCCGTCGGTCTCGCGGCGGCCGGGCATCCGCTGCTCGGGGCGGCGTTGAGGGATCCCGCGTCGGGTGGGGTGTCCCTGGTGGGGCGGCTGTCGACCGGTACCCATCCGTGGCTCGCCGACCACGTGGTGCACGGCCGGGTCGTCGTGCCGGGTACGGCGTTCGTCGAGCTGGCGCTGCGGGCGGGCGACGAGGCCGGCACGCCCGTCGTGGACGAGCTGACGCTGGAGGCGCCGCTGGTGCTGCCCGAGGCGGACGGCGGGGTCGCGGTGCAGGTCCTGGTCGGGGCGGCGGACGGTGCGGGGCACCGGCCCGTGTCGGTGTACGCCCGGATCGACGGCGCACCGGACGACGCCTGGGTGCGGCACGCGTCGGGCACGCTCGCGGTCCGCGCCCCCGAGCCGCGGCCCGCGCCGGAGGAGTGGCCGCCGCCGGGGTCGGTGCCGATCGGGCAGGACGCGTACCGGCAGCTGCTGGGGCGGGGGTACGGCTACGGCCCGGTGTTCCAGGGACTCGGCGCGGCCTGGCGCCGCGGCGAGGAGCTCTTCGCCGAGGTCGCGCTGCCCGCGGACGGTTCGGCCGGGGCGGCCGGTTTCGGTGTGCACCCGGCGCTGCTGGACGCGGCGCTGCACGTACGGCTCTGCCGTGGTGCGGCCGACGGGGCCGACGGCGGACCGGAGGACGAGGCGGAGACGCTCCTGCCGTTCGTGTGGAGCGGGGTCGCGCTGTACGCGGCCGGGGCCGAGGCGGTACGGGTCGGGGTGACGCCGACCGGGCCCGACACGGTCGCCGTCGCCCTGTACGACGCGACGGGGGCGCCGGTCGCCGCCGTCGATTCGCTGCTGGTGCGCCCGGTGAGCGCCGGGCAGCTGGATCGGGGACGTACCGCCACCGCCTCCGGAGCCGCGCTGTGGCGGCTGGAGTGGCCCGCCGTGCCGTCCGCCGTGCCGCCGGGCGCGGCGGCGGACGACGGCCGGTGGGCGCTGATCGGCCCGGCGGGTGCGCCCGCCGAGGGGTACGGCGCGGTCTTCCCGAGCGTCCGGGCACTGGTCGAGGCCGTGGAGGCGGGGGAGGGGGACCGGGACGGCGTGCCGGACGTGGTGGTGCTGCCCGTCCCCACGGCCCCCGCGTCCGGGCCGGTGCCGGGGCTCCTCAGGGAGTCCGCGGACCTGCTGGCCCGGGAGCTACGGGCCTGGCTGGAGGCGGAGCGTCTCGCCGCCGCACGGCTGGTGGTCGTCACGCGCGGGGCGGTGCCGGCGGACGGACCCGCCGCGGCCGTGGACCCGGTGGCGGCGGCCCTGTGGGGCCTCGTCAGGGGCGCCCAGTCCGAACACCCGGGCCGCGTCGTCCTGGTGGACACGGCCGGAACCGGCGTCTCCCCGGCCGACCTCCGGCCCGTCCTGTCCACGGACGAGCCCGAGGCGGCCCTGCGGGGCGCCGAGGTGCGCGTCCCCCGTCTGAGCCTCGCCGCACCGGCGGGCGGCGGACCGGGCGCGGGCAGTCCGACGGCCGGGGGGCCGGGCGCGACGAGCCCGGCGGGCAGCCGGTCCGACGCGCCCGCGGCCTCCCGCACCGACTGGGATCCCGAAGGGACCGTGCTCGTCACCGGCGGCACCGGTGGGCTCGGGGCGCTGGTCGCGCGGCATCTCGTCCGTGCCCACGGGGTCGGGAACCTGCTCCTGGTCGGCCGGCGCGGAGGCGACGCGCCCGGTGCCGCCGCCCTCCGCGACGAACTCGTCGGCGCCGGGGCCCGGGTGCGCCTCGTCGCCTGTGACGTCGGCGACCGGGACGCGCTCGCCGCGGTGCTCGCCTCCGTGCCGGCCGCGCACCCGCTCACCGCGGTGATCCACGCCGCCGGCGTCGCCGACGGCGGACTCGTCGGGGCGCTCACCCCGGACCGGCTCGACCGGGTCCTGCGGCCCAAGGCGGACGCCGCCTGGCACCTGCACGAGCTCACCCGGGACGCGGACCTCGCCGCCTTCGTGCTGTTCTCGTCGGCCGCGAGCGTCGCGCTCGGCGCCGGACAGACCGCGTACGCCACCGCCAACGCGTTCCTCGACGGCCTCGCCGCACACCGCGCCGCCACCGGACTGCCCGCCCTCTCCCTCGCCTGGGGCCCCTGGGACGGTACCGACGGCATGGCCGGGCGCCTCGACGCCGCGGCCGTGGAGCGGCTGCGCCGGCTGGGCACCCCGCCGCTGCCCGCCGCCGACGGCCTCGCACTCCTCGACGCGGCGCTCTCCGGGACCTCCGCCGCCACCCTCGTACCGCTGCTCGTCGCACCCGAGGCGCTCTCCGCGCGGCCGCCGCGCGAGGTGGCTCCGGTCCTGCGCGGCCTGGTCCGCCACCCGGCGCGCCGCGCCGGGGCGCCCGCGGCGGGGACGGTCGCGCCGGACGCCGGGGCGCGCCTCGCCGCGCTGCCCGACGACGCCCGCCTGGCCGCCCTGACCGACCTGGTCGCCGACCGGGTCGCGGCGGTCCTCGGGCACGCCCGGGGCACGCGCCTCGATCCCCGCAGCCCGTTCCAGGACCTCGGCTTCGACTCGCTCGCGGCGGTCGAGCTCCGCAACGCGCTCACCACGGCGACCGGGCTCCGGCTCCCGGCCACGCTGGTCTTCGACCATCCGACGCCCGCCGCCCTCGCCGCCCACCTCACGGTGCGCACCGCGCCCGAGGGCCCCGCCCCCGACGCCACCGCGCCGCGTGCCGCCGGAGAGGACGCACTCGGATCCGGCCGCGAACCGGGCCGCGCGTCCGGCCGCGGACCCGACCGCGCACTGGACCGCGAACTGGACCGGTTGGCGGCCGCCCTCGCCACCGCGCCCGCCGACGGCGGACACGAGCGCGTCACCGAACGCCTGGAACAACTGCTGCGCACGTGGCGCGGGCGCTCCCGCCCCGGCCCCGCACACGCCACCGACGACGGGACGGCGGCGACGGACTACAGCACGGCGACGGACGACGAACTCTTCGCCGTCCTCGACGCGGAACTCGGCACCCCCGGACGGAGCGACGGCTGATGGCCAACGACGAAAGGCTGCGCGACTACCTCAAGCGCGCCACCGCCGACCTGCGACAGCTCAAGCAGCGGCTGCGCGAGGCGGAGGACCGCGACGGCGAACCGATCGCGATCGTCGCCATGAGCTGCCGCTACCCCGGCGGCGTACGCTCCCCCGAGGACCTGTGGCGGCTCGTCGCCGACGGCACCGACGCGACCGGCGACTTCCCCGCCGACCGCGGCTGGGACCTCGACCGGGTGTACGACCCCGACCCGGAGCACCCGGGCACCAGCTACGTCCGGCGCGGCGGATTCCTCTACGACGCGGGCGAGTTCGACGCCGGCTTCTTCGGCATGAGCCCGCGCGACGCGCTGCGCGCCTCCCCCCAGGAACGGCTCCTCCTCGAAGGCGCCTGGGAGCTGTTCGAGCGCGCCGGGATCGACCCCGAGACCCTGTACGGCAGCGCCACGGGCGTCTTCACCGGGCTCATGTACCACGACTACGCCGGCGGCAGCCCGGGCGGCAGCCTCGCCTCGGGCCGCATCGCCTACCACTTCGGCCTCCAGGGCCCCGCCCTCACCGTCGACACGGCCTGCTCGTCGTCGCTCGTCGCGATCCACCTCGCCTGCCAGTCGCTGCGCGGCGGAGAGAGCCGCCTCGCGCTCGCCGGTGGCGTCGCGGTGATGGGAACCCCCGACATGTTCGTCGACTTCAGCCGGCAGCGGGCACTGTCGCCCGACGGGCGCTGCCGCTCCTTCGCCGCCGGAGCCGACGGCACCGGCTGGTCCGAGGGGGCGGGGCTGCTCCTCCTGGAGCGCCTCTCCGACGCCCGCCGCGACAACCACCCGGTCCTCGCCGTGATCCGAGGCTCCGCCGTCAACCAGGACGGCACCAGCAACGGCATCTCCGCGCCCAACGGCCCCGCCCAGCAGCGGGTGCTGCGCCAGGCGCTCGACCGGGCCGGACTCACCCCCGCCGACATCGACGTGCTGGAGGCGCACGGCACCGGCACCACCCTCGGCGACCCCATCGAGGCGCACGCCCTGATGGAGGTGTACGGGCGCCGCGCCGAGGGCCGGCAGCCGCTGCTGCTCGGCTCGGTCAAGTCCAACATCGGCCACCCGCAGGCGGCGGCCGGCGTCGCGGGCGTCATCAAGACGGTGATGGCCGCCCGGCACGGCACGGTCCCCCGCACCCTGCACGTGGACGAGCCGTCCGAGCACATCGACTGGACCGCCGGCGACGTCCGCCTGGTGACCGACCCCGTCCCGTGGCCCGAGACCGGCCGCCCCCGCCGCGCCGGCGTCTCCTCCTTCGGCTTCAGCGGCACCAACGCGCACGTGCTCATCGAGTACACGCCGGAGGGCGTGCAGGGGGACATGCCGGGGGAGGTGCCGGGGGACATGCCGGAGGGTACGTCGGAAAGCACCCCGTCCGTCGCTTCCACCGCTTCCACCCCGTCCACCGCTTCCGCCGCCACCCTGTGGCCGCTGTCCGCCAAGACGCCGGAGGCTCTCCGGGCCCGCGCCGCCGACCTGCGGGAACACCTCGGGCGGGAACGGCCCGGGAGGGCGCCGCGGCCGGACGCCGCCGACGTCGCGTACACGCTGACGCGCGGGCGTCCCGGCATGGAGCACCGTGCCGTCGCCGTCGGGGCCGACCGCGACGCCCTCCTCGCCGGCCTCGCCGAGATCGCCGGCGGGGCGGACGGCGGGCGGGCCGCGTCGGACCGGATCGTGACGGGAACGGCCGACGTCCGGGGCCGTACCGTCTTCGTGTTCCCCGGCCAGGGCGCCCAATGGGCCGGCATGGCGGCACGGCTCCTCGACGAGGAGCCCGAGTTCGCCCGCCAGATCGCCGCCTGCGAGGAGGCGCTCGCGCCGTTCGTCGACTGGTCGCTCACCGGGGTGCTGCGCGACGCGGCCGACGCGCCCCCGCTGGAGCGGGTCGACGTCGTACAGCCCGCGCTCTGGGCCGTCATGGTGTCGCTGGCCGCCCTGTGGCGCTCGTACGGCATCGTGCCCGACGCCGTCGTCGGGCACTCCCAGGGCGAGATCGCCGCCGCGTGCGCCGCGGGCATCCTCAGCCGCGAGGACGCCGCCCGCGTCGTCGCCCTGCGCAGCCGGGCCATCGGCGAACTCCTCGCGGGCCAGGGAGGCATGCTCTCCGTCGCGCTCTCCGCCGAACAGGCCCGGAAGCTGCTCCTCGACCACGACCCGCACACCCTCTCCCTCGCCGCCGACAACGGCTCCCGCTCCGTCGTCGTCTCCGGCGACGGAGCCGCCCTGGACGGCCTGGCCGCCGAACTCACCGCCGCCGGCGTCCGGTCCAAGCGCGTCCAGGTCGACTACGCCTCCCACTCCGCCCAGGTCGAACGCCTCAAGGAGCGGCTGTCGGGCGATCTGGCGCCCGTCGCCCCACGCCCGGGCGACACCGCGATGCTCTCCACCGTCACGGGCGACTGGCTCACCGGGACCGAGCCCGACGCCGCCTACTGGTACGAGAACCTGCGCCGCACCGTGGGCTTCGGACCCGCCGTGCGCACCCTCGCGGAGGACGGCTTCACCACGTACGTGGAGGTCAGCCCGCACCCGGTGCTCACCCTGAGCATCCAGGAGACGCTCGACGACAGGCAGCCGGCGGCCACCCGGGACGCCTCCGAGCCCGAGAACCGGTACGAGCCCGGCGACGAACCCGGCGACGAACCCGTGCCGACCGTCGTCACCGGCACGCTCCGGCGCGGCGACGGCGGCCGGGTCCGGCTGCTGACCTCGCTCGCCGAGCTGTACGTCAGGGGGGCCGCCCCCCACTGGCCCGCGGTCTGCCCCGGCGGCACCCGCGTCGACCTGCCCACCTACCCCTTCCAGCGCAGGCGTTACTGGGACCAGGCCACGACCACGCCCACGCCCGCCCCCACCACCCCCGCCGCCTCCGCTCCGGGCACCCCGTCCACCGACGCCTTCTGGGCCGACGTCACGGCCGGCGACCTGCCCGCGCTGGGCCGCCGCCTCGGTCTCGCCTCCGACGAACTGACCGGCCTCACCGGCCTCGTGCCCGCCCTCGCGGCATGGCACCACGCCCAGGCCGACGCCGCGGCCGCCCACTCCAGGCGCTACCGCGTCGCGTGGGAACCGCTGCACGGCCCCGCCCTGACCGCCGACGCCCGCCCCCGCGTCACCGGCACCTGGCTCGTCGCCGCTCCGGCGGGACCCGGCCTCCCGCCGCGCACCGCCGCACTCGTGCGGGCGATCACCGAGGCCCTCACCGCGCACGGCGCCCGCGTCGTACCGCTGGACGTCGACACCTCACGGCCGGGCGGCCCCGACCGGGCACGGACCGCCGAACAGCTCCGCGAGGCCGTCGCCCCCAAGGCCGGAGCGCCCGAGGCCACAGACCGCGAGGCCGTGGCGCCCGAGGCCGTAGTGCCCGAAGCCGTGGACCGCGAGGCGAGCACCCGCGAAGGCGCCGCCCCCGAGGCGAGCACCCGCGAAGGCGCCGCCCCCGAGGCCACCCCGTCGACCCACCACGTCCCGGCGCCCGACGGCATCCTGTCCCTCCTCGCCCTGGACCCCAGGGCCACCCCGGAGCTCGCCCCGCTCACCGCCGGCGCCGCCGCCACCGTCGTACTCGCGCAGGCGCTGGCCGACACCGGCATGGCGGCCCCGCTGTGGTGCGTGACCACCGGCGCGGTCGCCGTCGACCCCTTCCAGCAGGCGCCCGACCCCGGCCAGGCGCTCCTGTGGGGCACCGGCACCGTGCTCTCCCTCGACCGGCCCGACAGCTGGGGCGGCCTCGTCGACCTGCCCGCCGACCCCGCGCCCGACCCGCGGGCGCTGCGCCGGCTGTGCGCCCTGCTGGCCGGCGTCGACGCCGAGGACGCCGTCGCCGTACGCCCCACCGGCTGCTTCGCCCGCCGCCTGGTCCGCGCCGCCCCGCCCGAGGAGCCCGTCACCCCCGCCCGCACCCCCCGCGGCACCGCCCTCGTCACCGGCGGCACCGGGGTGCTCGGCGCCCATGTGGCCCGCTGGCTGGCACGCCACGGCGCCGAGCACCTCGTCCTCACCAGCCGCAGGGGCGAGGCCGCCCCGGGGGCCGCCGAACTCACGGCCGAACTCACCGCCCTCGGCGCCACCGTCACGATCACCGCCTGCGACGCCGCCGACCGCGACGCCCTCGCCCGCACCCTCGACGCCCTCCCCGCCGACCCCCCGCTGCGCACCGTCGTCCACGCCGCCGGACTCCTCGGCGAACCGGACGACCTCGCCCGCACCACCCTCGCCGACTTCGCGGCCCTCGCGCGCGCCAAGGCCACGGGCGCCGCCCACCTCGACGAACTCCTCGCCGACCGGCCCCTCGACGCCTTCGTCCTCTTCTCCTCCGGCGCCGCCGCCTGGGGCACCGCGGGCCAGGCCGCCTACGCGGGCGCCAACGCCTACCTCGACGCGCTGGCCCAGCGACGCCGCGCCCAGGGCCGTACGGCCACCGCCATCGCCTGGGGCCCCTGGGCCGGCGGCGGCATGGTCGACGAGGAGGCCGGCCACCGGCTGCGGCGCATGGGCATCAACGGCATCGACCCGGACGAGGCCGTCGCGGCCCTCGCCCACGCCCTCGCCCACGACGAGACGCACCTGGTCGTCGCCGACATCGACTGGGACCGTTTCACCCCCGTCTACACCCTGGGCCGCCCCCGCCCCCTGCTGCGAGCCCTCCCCGAAGCCGCCCCCCGCACGCCCGCCACGGACCCCGGCACCGACGCCGGCACCGGCACCGGCACCGACGGCGGGACGGCCGGCTCCGCGCTCACCGCACGGCTCGCCACCCTGACGGACGCCGAGCGCACCAGGGCCGTACTCGACGTCGTACGGGGCGAGGCGGCGGCCGTCCTGGGCCACGAGGACCCGGCCGCAGTCGCCCCCAGGACCGCCTTCAAGGAGCTCGGCTTCGACTCCGTCGCCGCCGTCGACCTGCGCAACCGCCTCCAGCGGGCCACCGGCCTCCGCCTCCCCGCCACCCTCGCCTTCGACCACGCCACCCCGCAGGCGCTCGCCGCCCACCTGCGCGCCGCCCTCACCGACGGCACCGGCCACGGCGACCCGCGCACGGCGGCCACGCCCGACCTGCCGACCGCGCTCGACCGCCTGGAGGCGGCCGTCGCCGCCCTGGAGACGGAACCGGCGTCCGCCGCCGACGCGCTCACCCGCACCGGCGCCACCGCCCGGCTCCACGCGGTGCTCGGCAGGCTGGACCACGTCGTCGCGGGCGACGACGGCGGCACCGTCGCGGACCGGCTGGACACCGCGAGCGCCGCCGACGTCATCGACTTCATCAACAAAGAGCTCGGAGTGTCCTGATGCCGAACGAAGACCAGCTCCTGGACTACCTCAAGCGCGTCACCGCCGAGCTGCACACCACCCGCACCCGGCTCCGCGAACTGGAGACCGAGGAGCACGAGCCCGTCGCGATCGTCGCCATGAGCTGCCGCTACCCCGGCGGCGTACGCTCCCCCGAGGACCTGTGGCGGCTCGTCGCCGACGGCACCGACGCCACCGACGACTTCCCCCGCGACCGGGGATGGAACCTCGACGCCCTCTACGACGCCGACCCCGACCGCCCCGGCACCAGCTACGTCCGCCGGGGCGGGTTCCTCGACGACGCCGCCGGCTTCGACCCGGGACTCTTCGGTATCTCCCCGCGCGAGGCCCTCGCCATGGACCCCCAGCAGCGCATCGTCCTCGAACTCGCCTGGGAGTGCTTCGAACGCGGCGCCCTCGCCCCCGACTCCCTGCACGGCCGGCACGTCGGCGTGTTCGTCGGAAGCGGCGGCCAGGACTACTACGAGGACCTGGACGAGGAGACCGCCACCCGGGGCATCGAGCGCTACCTCAGCACCGGCAACGCCGCCGCCGTCCTCTCCGGCCGCGTCTCCTACGCCTTCGGCCTCGAAGGCCCCGCCGTCACCGTCGACACCGCCTGCTCCTCCTCGCTCGTCGCCCTCCACCTCGCCGTGCGCTCCCTGCGGCAGAAGGAATGCTCCCTCGCCGTCGCCGGCGGGGTCATGGTCATGTCGACGCCCGCCCCCTTCGTCGCCTTCAGCCGCCAGCGGGGCCTCGCCCCCGACGGCCGCTGCAAGCCCTTCGCGGACGGTGCGGACGGCACCGGCTGGGCCGAGGGCGCGGGTCTCCTCCTCCTGGAGCGGCTCTCCGACGCCCGCCGCAACGGCCACCCGGTCCTCGCGGTCCTCCGGGGTTCCGCCGTCAACCAGGACGGCGCCTCCAACGGCCTCACCGCCCCCAACGGCCCGGCACAGCAGCGCGTGATCCGGCAGGCCCTCGCCGACGCCCGCCTCACCCCCACCGACATCGACCTCGTCGAGGCCCACGGCACCGGCACGACCCTCGGCGACCCCATCGAGGCCCAGGCGCTCCTCGCGACGTACGGACAGGGGCGCGCGGACGGCGAACCCCTCTGGCTCGGCTCCGTGAAGTCCAACCTCGGCCACCCCCAGGCCGCCGGAGGCGTCGCCGGCGTCATCAAGGTCGTCGAGGCCATGCGCCACGGCGTGCTCCCCAAGTCCCTCCACGTGGACCGCCCCTCGACCCGCGTCGACTGGACCACCGGCCGTGTCGAGCTGCTGACCGAAGCCCGCCCCTGGCCCGCCGCCAAGGGACCGCGCCGCGCCGCCGTCTCGTCCTTCGGCGTCAGTGGCACCAACGCCCACCTGATCGTCGAGCAGCCCGACGACAGCGGCCCCGCGCCCGAGGAGACGGCTCCCGAGTCCGGCCTGCCCGTCCTGATCCCCGTCACCGCCCACAGCCCCGACGCCCTCCGCGCCCAGGCCGCCCGCCTCGCCGAACACCTCACCCTCCCCCCGGCACGCCTCGTCGACATCGCCCACGCCCTCGGCACCACCCGCGCGACCCTGCCCCACCGGGCGATCGTCGTCGCCACCGACACCGCCGACGCGGTGGCGGCGCTGCGCGCGGTCGCGGCGGGGGAGACGCCGCGCGGTGGTGTGGTGACGGGAGTGGTGGGCGAGGACGGTCCGACGGCGTTCGTGTTCGGGGGTCAGGGGTCGCAGCGGTTGGGGATGGGTCGTGGGTTGTACGGGGCGTTCCCGGTGTTCGC
>NZ_JBHTST010000104.1:5252-31139 GCF_042794995.1 Streptomyces sp. NPDC056503 | reverse complement strand
CCCCAGGGGGTTTCGGGGCGGGTCAGGCGCGGCAGCTCAGGAGCTCCAGCGGAGGGTGGGCGAGGAGGTCGGCCCAGTACTCCTCGCCGTACGCCGCGTAGCCCTCCGCCGAGATCCGCATCGGCAGCCACTCCACCTCGCCGAACCCGGCCTTGGCCAGGGCGTCCTCGTAGACCTCGCGGCGCGGGGCGGAGCCCACGATGCTGATGGGGTGCGGGTCGAGGAGGGCGGTGACCCGGACGCGCGGGCCCGTCTCGATCTCCTCGCCGGTCGGCTCGCAGCGGAAGCCGTACGACTCCAGGGAAGCGCAGTCGAAGGCGTAGTCGGGCTTCTGGGCGAAGACGTAGAGCCGGCCGCCGGGCACCAGGCCGCGGTGGATGTTGGCGCACATCCGCTCCATCTCCGCGATGGATCCCGCGTAGTTGAGACACTGCACGGCGAGCGCGAGGTCGAACGGCTCGTCCGGCGGATCCAGTTCGGCGACGTCGCCGACCTCGTAGCGCACGCCGAGCGGGTCGCGGGCCTCGATGGACCGGGCGGCGGCGATCATCTCGGAGGAGATGTCGACGCCGAGGACGTCCGCGGCGCCGCGCCGCCTGAGTTCACGGCTGTAGAAGCCCGTGCCGCAGGCGAGGTCGAGGACCGACTTCCCGGTGACGTCCCCGACCAGTTCCAGGACGCTGGGCACCTCTCCGTAGCGGGTGATGGGCAGGGCCTTGAAGCCCTCGAACGCCTCGCCGATCCCGTCGTACTGCTGCACCGTCATGTGCCGCCCCCTCGTGTTCGTCGGGTGGTGTCTCCGTCAGGCACCGAGTCTGCGTCGCCCCCGACCTGCCGCCGTACTGTCGGATGCCACGAGAAGACGGAGGGCACACCCTCGTATCACCCAAGGGAATGTCCTGATCAGGGAGTTGATCATCCGGGGGCGTCGAGGCGGCCGGCTTGGAGGACGACGGTGCGGTCGGCGAGGGTGTCGGCGGCCGTCCGGTCGTGGGTGACGAGGACGAGGCCGAGGCCCCGCCGGTCGCGGAGCTCGGCGAGGTGGGCCAGGAGGGTGTCGCGGGTCGCCGGGTCGAGACCGGAGGTGATCTCGTCGCAGACGAGGATCCCCGGCTCGGCGAGCAGGGCCCTCGCCACGGCGGCCCGCTGGAGCTCTCCCCCGGACAGGGTGCCGGGCCTGCCGCGCGCCGGCTCCTCGGCCAGGCCGAGCCGTTCCAGGGTGCGGACGGCCGCGCGGTGGGCGGTGTGGCGGTCGGCGCCGCGCAGGCGGACGGCGGTGCGGGCCACCTGGTCGAGGACCGGGCGGTGTTCGTCGAAGGCGGCCCTCGGGTCCTGGAAGACGTACTGGACCGCGGCGAGTCGGGTGCGGTCACGGGCGCGCAGACCGCGCGGGAGCGGGTCGCCGTCGAGCAGGAGGGTGCCGTCATGGGCGGAGTGGAGGCCGGCCAGGCAGCGGCCCAGGGTGGTCTTGCCGCTGCCGGAGCGGCCGGTGACGGCCAGGCACTCCCCCGGTGCGACGGTGAGGCCGACGTCGTGGAGGACGGGGACGCGGCCGTGCCGGGCGGTGAGGTCCCGGACGACGAGCCGGGCGGCGGGGGGCGGCCCCGCCGCCCGGCGGGGCGCGGGGGGCGGGAGGACGGGCAGGACCTCGGCGGTGGGACCCCGGCGGGCGACGCGGCCGCCCTCCAGGACCACCGTCTCGTCGGCCAGCCGGCGTACGACCTCGTGGTCGTGGCTCAGCAGCACGACGGCGACGCCTCGGGCGGCGACGTGGGCGAGGGTGTCCACGAGGCCCTGCCGGGTGACCGGGTCCTGGCCCGTGGTGGGTTCGTCGGCGACGATCAGGCGGGCGCCGAGGAGCAGGGCCTGGGCGAGGACGACCCGCTGCTGCTGGCCGCCGGAGAGCTGGTGCGGATAGCGGCGCAGGACGAGGTCGGGATCGGGCAGCTGCGCGTCGCGCAGGGCCTGTTCGACGCGCTCCCGGCGCTCCCGGCGGGAGCCGGGGCGGAGGGCGGCGATGTCGGCGAGGAGGGCGCCGGCCCGCCGGACGGGGTGGAGGACGGCGGCGGGGTGCTGGGGCACGTAGCCGACGGCGCCGGGGCCCGGGGTGCGGATCCGCCCGGTGACGCGGGCACCGGGCGGGAACTCCCCCAGCAGGGCGCGTCCGGTGGTGGTCTTGCCGCTGCCGGAGGGGCCGACGAGCGCGGTGATCCGGCCGGCGCGGGCCGTGAGGTCCACGCCGTCGAGGAGGCGGCGGCCGTTCACCTCCACGCCCAGTCCGGCGGTCTCGGCGACGGGGGTCATGGACGGTCTCCCTTGCTCGGGGCGGGCACCGGCGCGCGCAGGGCGGCGTCGAAGAGGAGGTTGGTGCCCATGGACAGGGCGGCGACCAGGAGCGCGGGCACGACGACCGCCCACGGCTGGAGGAAGAGGCCGGTGCGGTTGCGGTCCACCATCACGGCCCAGTCCGCGGCGTCCGGCGCGACTCCGGCACCGAGGAAGGCGGCGGTGGCCACCAGGTAGAGGGCGCCCGTGAGCCGGATCCCGGCGTCGGCCGCCAGGGTGCGGCGCATCGAGCGGGCCACGTGTCCGAGGGCCGTGCGGGCCCAGGACTCGCCCTGCATGCGCAGGGCCTCGACCGCGGGCCGGGCGGCGATCTCCGCGGCGGTGGCGTGGACGACGCGGGCGGCGTCGGGGACCGCGGCGGCGCCGACGAGCGCGGTCAGCCCGACCGGTCCGGGGGCGAGCGTCGCCGCCACCAGGAGCACCAGCAGCAGGGTGGGGACGGCGAGGAGCACGTCGAGGGGACGCATCAGGACCTCCTCCACCCAGGCACGGCGGGTGAGCGCGGCGGCCAGGCCGAGCGGGACGGCGACCAGGTAGGCGAGGGTGGTCGCGGCGAGGGCGACGAGGACGACGGAGCGGCCGCCGAGGAGGATCTGCCGCAGGACGTCCCGGCCGGCGAAGTCGCTGCCCAGCGGGCCGGCCGCCGGGTCGAAGGAGACCGTGCGGGGCCCGGCGGGACCGGCGGCGAGCGGTCCGAGGACGGCGAGCAGCAGGGGTACGGCGACGAGTGCGGCACCGAGGGCGTAGCGGGCCGCGGGGGCGTGGCGGGTCACGCGATCACCTCCCTGCGGGGCGCGAGGCGGCGGGCGACGAGGTCGGCGCCGAGGTTGACGAGGACGGTGACCGTGCCGAAGACGACGGCCGCGCCCTGGAGGACGGGGACGTCGCGGGCGGCGACGGCGTCGACGGTCACGGTGCCGAGGCCGGGGACGGCGAAGAGGGCCTCGACGACGATGACCCCGCCGAGCAGCCAGTCGCAGGTGCGGGCGAGTTGCTGGGTGGCGGGCGCGAGGGCGCCCGGCAGGGCGTGGGTCCAGCGGACGCGGGTGCCGGGGACTCCGTACCGGACGGCGTGGGCGACGTACGGGGAGGCGAGTGCCTCGACGGTCCCGGCGCGGACCAGCCGGCTGATGGTGCAGACGGGCCGGGCGGCGAGGACGAGGACGGGCAGGACGAGGACGGCGGGTTCGGCGAGCGGGTCGACGCCGACGGCGGTGGGCGGCAGCCAGCCGAGCCACAGCCCGAAGGCGGTGGCGAGCAGGACGCCGAGGGCGAACTCGGGGACGGAGTGCACGGCGAGGGTGAACGCGCTGAGGGCGCGGTCGAGCGGTCCGCCCTCGCGCCGGGCGCACGCGACGCCGAGCCCGACGGAGAGCGGGACGAGCAGGGCGAGGGTGGCGGCGGCGAGGAGCGCCGTGGGGCCGAGCGCCCCGGTGAGGAGGTCGGCGACGGGCCGGCCGCTGACGAGGGAGGTGCCGAGGTCGCCGTGGAGGAGGGCGGTGAGGCGGTCGAGGAGGCGTTCGGGGAGGGGCTGGTCGAGGCCCAGTCCGGCGCGGATGCGGGCGATGCGGTCCGGGTCGGGCTGGTCGCCGGCGAGGGCGACGGCCGCGTCGCCCGGCAGGGCCTCGGTGAGGAGGAGGACGAGGAGGACGACGGCCGCCGTCTGCGCCGCTCCGAGGAGCAGACGGCGGCCGATCCAGGGGAGGTGGCGGGTCACGTCAGCCAGGTCTTGTCGAAGCGGGCCCAGTCGAGGGTGTTGGCGGGGGCCCGGGTGTCGACGCCGTGCAGGCCGGGGGCGGTGCCGACGATCCAGTCGGAGAAGCCCCAGACCAGGAAGCCGCCCTCGTCGTGGAGGCGGCGCTGCATCCGCTCGTAGAGGGCGGTCCTGCGCCGTTCGTCGGGGGTGGACTGGGCCTCGCGGTAGAGGGCGTCGAAGTCGGCGTGGCGCCAGTGGGTGGCGTTGGTGGTGGAGCCGGTGAGGAGGCGCTGGGAGATGTGGGACTCGATGGGCATGGCGCCGGAGCGGTAGGAGGCGAAGGTGCCGCCGTCGAGGATGTCCTTCCAGTACGTGTCCTTGTTCCCGACCCTGACCTCGACGGTGACGCCGGCCTCGGCGGCCTGCTCCCGGAAGATGCCGGCGGCCTCGACGAAGCCGGTGGCGGCGGGGGCGGTGTCCAGGGTGACCTTGAGGTTCTCCCGGCCGGCGGCCTTGAGGAGCGCGCGGGCGCGGGCGAGGTCCTGGGTGCGCTGCGGGATGCCGGAGGCGTAGTACTTGTAGCCCTTGCCGAAGAGGTCGTTGCCGATCTCTCCGGCGCCGGAGAGGGCGCCGTCGACGAGTTCGCGCCGGTCGGCGATGAGCTGGAAGGCCTGGCGGACCCGTCGGTCGTCGAAGGGCGGCCGGTCGGTCTTCATGACGAAGCCCTGGAGGGAACTGCCGGGGAGCCGGACGACGCGGATCCGGCCGCCGTGTTCATGGGTGCGGGCGGTGGCGGGGTCGAGCTCGTGGGCGTACTGGACCTGGCCCGCGAGGAGGGCGGAGGTGCGGGCGGACTCCTCGGAGGCGATGACGAACTCGACCCGGTCGAGGTGCGGCGCTCCGTCCCAGTAGGTGTCGTTGCGGGTGACGACGAGGGAGGTTCCGGGGGTGAAGGAGGCGAAGCGGAAGGGGCCCGAGCCGATGGGCCGTTCGAAGGAGGTGGTGCCGGCGGGGATGATCGAGGTGCCGAACGCGGCGAGCACGTTGGGGAATTCGGCGTAGGGGCGCTTGAGGCGGAACTCGACGGTGGTCGGGTCGAGGGCGCGGCTGGCGGCGAGGTCGATGGGCTCCAGGGAGGCCTTGGCGCGGAAGGTTCCCGCGGGGTCGGCGATCCGGCGGTAGCTGGCGAGGACGTCGGTGGCGGTGACGGGGCGGCCGTCGTGGAAGCGGGCCGCGCGGAGGGTGACCTTCCAGGTGTCGAGGGTGCGGTTGGGTTCCCAGCGGGCGGCGAGGCGGGGCACGGGGGCGAGGTCGGCGCCGAAGTCGGCGAGTTTGTCGTAGAGGGCCTTGGCGCGGGCGGCGTCGACGAAGAGGTTGGCGGCGTGCGGGTCGAGGGTCTCGGCCGCCCCGCCGCCGGCGAAGGCGGCGCGCAGGGTGCCGCCGCGGCGGGGGCCTTCGGCGGCCGCGCGGTCGTCGGCGGCCGTGCCGGGTCCGGTGGCGCAGCCGGCGGTGAGGGCGAGGACGGCCGTGGCGAGGAGGAGGCGCCTGCGGGTGCGGGCGAGGAGGAGGCGGGGGCTGGTCACGGTGTGGTGGCTCCGTTGGGGTGCGGGACGGTGGGGTGCGGGTGGCCGCCGGGCGCGAGGCGGGCGGCGAGGTGGAGGCGGTCGGCGCGCAGGCCGGTACCGGGCGGGTCGCCCTCGCGCCAGACGGGTTCGGTGCGCGGGCCGGGGCCGTCGTGCAGGGCGAGGACCTCGAAGCCGGCGACGGCGAGGAAGTACCGCAGCTCCTGCGGGAACAGCAGCCGCCAGGCGGTGCGCTCCTCGTGCGGCGGGGAGCCGTCGTCGGCGGTCCAGACGCGGTGGCGGCGCAGGAGCTGGGCGGCGTGGTCGATCCGGAGGGTGGTGGTGGAGGTGTGGGTGGTGGCGCCGCGCCGGAAGGTGGCGGTGGCCGGTCCGTCGAGGAGGGAGCGGTCGCCGAGGAGGTGGGCGCCGTTGCGCATCTCGACGACGAGGAGCCCGCCGGGCGCGAGGTGGCGGGCGCAGACCGCGAGGGTGGCGGCGAGGTCCGCGTTGGTGTGGCAGTGGAGGAGGGCGCTGTCGAGGCAGAGGACGGCGTCGAAGGCGCGGCCGAGGTCGGCGTCGCGCATGTCGGCCTGGCGGTATTCGGGTCCCGGGTGGTGGCGGCGGGCGTGGGCGAGCATGGAGGCGGCGGTGTCGACGGCCGTGACGTCGCGTCCGGCGTGGTGGTGGAGCCAGGCGGCGTCGCGGCCGGTGCCGCAGCCGATGTCGAGGATCCGGGGGCCGGAGCCGTACCGGCGGAGGGTGGTCTCGGCCCAGCGGGCGGCGAGCCGTTCGGGGTCGGGGAACCGCTCCTCGTACAGCTCGGGGTGGTCGGTGAGGAGGTTGCCGGAGCTCATCGGGTCTCGCTGCGGGGTCGGGGCCGTTCGACGGCGGGCACGGGTGGTGCGGGCAGGGCCCGGCGGCGGTGGAGCGCGGCGACGGCCGCGGCCGAGCCGAGGCCGAGGGCGGCGCAGCAGGCGTACGGGAGCCAGCGCGGGCCGCCGCGGGCGGCGGTGTCCATGGCCGCGCCGATGCCGAGTCCGATGCCGGCGGCGGCGATGCCGGAGACGGCGTGGAAGAGGCCGTAGCGGGTGCCGGTGAGTTCGGGCCGGCCGAAGGCCGGGACGAGTTCCATGACGAACGGCTGGGCGGTCATCAGCCCCGCGTACAGCAGCAGGACGCCCGCGAGGACGGCGACGAGCCGCGCGGGGTGCGGCTCCCCCGCGCCCGAGGCGAGCAGCGGTGGCAGGAAGCCGAGCCCGGCGAGGGCGAGTCCGGCGGCGACCCAGCGGCCCCGGCCGCCGCCCCGCGCGGTGAGCCGGCGGGTGAGGCGGAGCTGGAACAGCAGGCCGGCGAGGGTGCCGACGACGAAGAGGAGGCCGACGGCGCCGGGCAGGCCGGTGGCCTCGCGGACGGTGTGCGGCAGCAGCAGGTAGAGCTGGCTCTCCAGGCCGTACAGGCCGGCGGTGGCCAGGGCGAAGGCCGCGAAGCGCGGATCGGCCGCGGCTTCCCGCCAGTCGCCGAGGACGGTGCCGGCCGGGGGCGGCACGGGCCGGGCGGGCAGGACGGCGGCCTGGGCGACGGTCAGCAGCGCGAAGACGCCGGCGGCGGTGAGGGCGGCGGTGCGGAAGCCGCCGAGGAGCAGCAGGCTGCCGAGGAGCGGCCCGAGGAGGGCGCCGGTGGTGGCGAAGACCTGGAAGAGGGCGAAGGCCTCGGCCTTGCGGTCGCCGGCCTCCTGGGCGAGGTAGGTGCGGACGGCCGGGTTGAAGAGGGCGCCGGCGAGGCCGCTGAGCACCGAGGCGGCGATCAGCACGGGCAGTCCGTCGCCGAGGGCGAAGAGGGAGAAGCCGAGGGTGCGCAGCGCGCAGCCCGCGATGATCACGCCGCGGGCGCCGAGGCGGTCGGCGGCGGAGCCCCCGATGAGGAAGAGGCCCTGCTGGCTGAGGTTGCGCAGGCCGAGGACGAGGCCGACGACGACGGCGGAGAGTCCGAGGTCGTCGGTGAGGTGGACGGCCAGGTAGGGGACGAGCAGGTAGAAGCCGGTGTTGACGCCGAGCTGGTTGACGAGCAGGAGCCGTACGGCGGCCGGGAAGCTCCGGACGGCGGCGAGGGTGCTCACCCGTGGTCCTCCCCCGGTATCGGTCCGCCGGGGGTGCGGGGCCGGACGCCGAGGCCGGGGCGGTCGGTGACGCGTACGGTGCCGTCGGTGCCGCCGATGCCGGTCCAGGGATCGTCGGCGAGGAGGAGGTGGCCGTCGAGGTCGACCCAGCGGGCCCGGTCGGCGAGGTGGACGGCGGGCGCGATGCCGAGCGAACTGGCGGTGAGGCAGCCGAGCATGAGCTCGGTGCCGCTGCCGCGCAGGGCGGCGTCGATGCGCAGCGCGGCGCGGACGCCGCCGCACTTGGCGAGCTTGACGTTGACGCCGTGGACGCGGCCGGCGAGGGCGACGGCGTCCGCGTGGGTGACGGCGTCCTCGTCGGCGATGACGGGGACGGGGGACGCGGCGGCGACCCGGGCCAGGGTGTCGGGCCGGCCGGGCGGGACGGGCTGTTCGACGGCGGTGACGCCGAGTTCGGCGAAGCGGGGCAGCAGGGCGTGGGCCCGCTCCTCGGTCCAGGCGCCGTTGGGGTCGAGCAGCAGCCGCGCGCCGGGGGCCGCGTCGCGGACGGCGGCGACCCGGTCGAGGTCGTCGGCGGGGTCGGGGGAACCGGCCTTGATCTTCAGGACGGTGAACCCGGCGGCGGCGAGCCGGGCGGCCTCGGCGGCGGCCCGGGCGGCCGGGACGATGCCGAGCGTGCGGGCGGTGGGCGCGGACGGCGGCCGGGGGCTGCCGAGGAGGCGGTGGGCGGGGGCGCCGGCCGCGCGGGCGGCGAGGTCGAGGACGGCGGACTCGACGGCGGCGAGGACCCCGGCCGGCAGTCCGGCGCCGACGGGCCCCTCGGGGGCGAGCTCGGCCCAGGCGGTCCCGGGGTCCGGGAGCCGTTCGACGGCGGGACGCACGGTGGCCAGGTGCCGGAGGATCGCTTCGGTGGGCAGTCCGAGGTAGGTGCTGCTGACGGCCTCTCCCCAGCCGTCGAGCCCGGCGTGTTCCAGGCGGACGTGGACGGCGTCCCGGCGCGCTGTCACGGAGCGGGAGATGCGGAGCGGTTCGGCGAGGTGGAGGGTGGTGGTGGTCCAGGTGAGTCTCATACGGCTCCTCCGGGGGCCGACGGGCGGGACGCGGGGATCGGGACGGGAAGAGGGGCGGGGACGGGAAGAGGGTCGGGGGTACGGGCCGGGGTGGGGGTGCGGACGGGCGCGGGGGCGGGGGTACGGGCGGTCGTCCGGCAGCGGGTCCAGCCGACGGCCTCGGCGGCGCGCGGGTGCGGGATCTCCAGCGGGCGGGCGGCCGGGGTGGTGCCGATGAGTCCGTGGGCGCGGCAGAAGTCGTCGTCGTACACGGTCCCGAGGTAGCGGTGGGGGCCGTCGGGGAAGACGGTGGCGACGACGGCGCCGGGCTCGGCGCGGGCGGCCCAGGCGGCGACCAGGGCGACGGCGCCGGTGCTCCAGCCGCCGGAGACGAAGCTGCCGCGGGCCAGCCGCCGGCAGGCGTCGACGGCCTCGGCGGGGCCCACCCAGTGGACCTCGTCGAAGAGTTCGGGCCGGACGTTGCGGGGACGGATGCTGCTGCCGAGGCCGCGCATCAGCCGGGGTCTGGCGGGCTGGCCGAAGAGCGCGGAGCCGACGGAGTCGACGCCGAGGACCCTGAGCCGGGGCCAGCGGCGCCGCAGCGGGCCGATCAGCCCCGCGCTGTGGCCGCCGGTGCCGACGCTGCACACCAGGACGTCGAGGTGGTCAAGCTGGGCGACGAGTTCGGCGGCCATGGAGCGGTAACCGGCGGGGTTGTCGGGGTTGTTGTACTGGTCGGGCCAGTAGGCGTCGGGGGTGCGGTCGAGGAGCTCGCGGAGCCGGGCGAGGCGGGCGGCCTGCCAGCCGCCGTGCGGCGCGGGCCGGTCGACGAGTTCGAGCCGGGCTCCGTGGCTGTGGAGCAGCTGCCGCATGGAGGGTTCGAGTTCGGTGTCGCCGACGAGGACGACGGGATGTCCGAGGGCCTGTCCGGCGAAGGCGAGTCCGATCCCGAGGGTGCCGGAGGTGGACTCCACCACGGGGGCGCCGGGGCGCAGTTCGCCGCGCCGCCGGGCGCCGGTGAGCATGGAGACGGCGGCGCGGGCCTTCATCCCGCCGGCGCCGAGGCATTCGAGTTTGGCCCAGAAGCCGGGGTGGGGGTGGGGCAGCGGGGTGTGGATCCGGGCGACGGGCGTGCGGCCGACCAGGGACAGCAGCCCGGGTTCGACGGGCGCCGCCCCGGACCGGGGCGGGGGCAGGGACGGGGCGGGGGCGGTCGTCATGCGCGGTCTCCGTAGCGGTGGAGGGTGCCGGGGCCGCCGTCGAGCCAGAAGAAGGGGTACGGCTCCGCCGACACGGCGGTCACTCCGGCGCCGAGGAAACGCGGCAGGACGGCGCTGCCGGTCTGGGCGAACATCACCAGGGGCTTGCCGGTGCGGGCGGTGTGGTCGAGGAGGCCCTGGAAGGTGCCGTTGCCGAGGGTCATCCCGGAGGCGAGGACCGCGCCGCAGTGGTCGAGGTGCTCGGCCGCGTCGGTGAGGACGGGTTCGCCCCACTCGGTGGTGCCGCCCTTGAGGTCGCAGGGCAGATAGGCGAGCCCGCGGGCCCGGAGCCGTTCGAGGAGCGAGTTGACGACGCCGACGACCAGGACCGGGCGGCCGGGTGCCGGGTCGGGCAGCAGGTCGACGACGGCGCGGGCCCGGGCCCGGGAGCGGGTGAGGCTGTCACCGCCCGGCAGGGGGTGGGGGCGGGCGCCGTGCGCGGGTGTGTGGGGGCGCACGTGGCCGAGGTAGGCGTCGAGGGCGGCGATCCGCACGGGGGTGAGCGGGTGGCCGAGGAGCTCGGCGACGGTGGCGCCGACACAGTCGTCGAGGGCGTCCGGCGGCAGTGTCCCGGGTTCGACGGCGCAGGATCCGACGGCGGCGTCCAGCCGCAGGCTGAGCACCTCGTTGCGGTATCCGCGGGTCCGGCCCTCGTGCCGGACGGCCTGCGTCGTGGTGAAGGCGAGCGCGATCCGGGTGCCGGCGGGGTCGGGGCCGTACGCACCGGCGCGGACCAGGTGGAAGAGGTCGGCGAGGGTCCGGACGGCCGGGTCGGGGTGGGCGCGGGCGGACGGGACGCCGGAAAGCGGGCTCGGGCTCGGGCTCGGGCTCGGGCTCGAACGCGGATGCGGATGCGGGCGCGGGCGCGGGCGCGGGGCGGACAGGGTCACGCGGACACCGCCGCCGCGGTGTAGCGGGGGCGCAGGCCGGCGAGCAGCCGTTCCGCGGCGGCGCGGGCGCCGGGGCCCTGGGTGTCGGCGGTCATGACGTGGCCGAGGTAGGCGTTGTTGCTGGTGGCGGCGGAGACGGCCCGGCCGGGTGCCGCGAGGGTGAGTTCCAGGACCTCGGGCCGGTTCCGTACCGCGTCGGCGCCGTCGATGCCGGCGAGGACGCCGTCGGTGTCGGGCAGCAGGAAGGAGATGGCGGCGCTGCGCACGCCCGTGGGGCGGGGCGCGAGGTCGGGGGTGCGGCCGAGGGCGACGTCCACGCAGGCGGCGGCGAGGTCGACACCCGTGACGTGGCGGACGAGTTCGGTGATGCGGTTGCCGGCCGGGCGGGGGTTGACCTCGACGACGCGGGGGCCGTCGGGGGTCAGTTTGAGTTCGGTGTGGCAGACGACCCGGTCGAGGCCGAGGGCCTCGACGGCCCGCCGCGCGGTGGCGGCGGCCTCGGCGGCGGCGGTCTCCCCGATCCCGGCGGGGAACATGTGTCCGGTCTCGATGAAGGCGGGGGCTCCGCCGATGCTCTTGTCGGTGACGCCGACGACGTGGGTGGTGCCGCCGGAGGTGACGGTCTCGACGCTGACCTCGGGGCCGTGGAGGAGCTCTTCGAGGAGGACCAGCGGACTGCGGGCCTGGCCGCGGGCGTTGACGGGGAAGTCGGCGAGGTCCTGGCAGGCGCGCTCCAGTTCGCGCTCGTCGCGCACCGCGCGGACCAGCATGCCGGCGCACAGGTCCACGGGTTTCACGACGAGCGGGTAGCCGAGCCCGCGGGCGGCGGCCACGGCGGCCGCGGCACCGTCGGTGAGCGCGTACCGGGGTCCGGGCACGCCGGCGGCGGCGAGCGCACGGCGCGTCAGGTCCTTGCGGCAGGCGGCCTCGACGGCCTCCGGCGCGGGGCCGGGGAGGCCGAGCCGGCGGGCGGCCCGGGCGACGGTCGGCAGGTAGTAGTCGCAGGAGGAGATCACTCCGTCGAAGCGGAGGGCGGCGTGCAGGGCCTCCAGACGCGGAAGCAGGGCGTCGGGGTCGTTGGTGTCCGCCGTGACGATGTTGCGGGCGGTGAGCAGCGGGTGCGGCCCCTCGTCGGCGGGGGCGGCGCGCAGGTAGTGGTGCAGATCGCGGGTGACGAAGGTGAATTCGTGCCCGTCCTGGCGGATGGCGGCGGGCAGGAGTCTGCTCATCGACCCCACCCAGCTCTCGATCACCAGCAGATGTCCCACCGGAGTTCCTCTCGGATTGCCGTCGGTTGCGTGCGTCGCAGACGTTATCGGAAATCGTTTTCATTTCCAACAGCGGGGTGCGGGCACGCGGGAGACGACCGGCTGACGGCCACCGGGAGGGGGCGGGGACGGGGCGGGGTGCAGCGGGGTGACGGGGGGATTCAGCCGGCGTCGAGGGCGCCGACGAGGCTCGCCACGGTGACGGTGTTGAAGACGAAGGCGATGGTCGCGTTGGCCGAGACGGTCCGGCGCATCTCACGGGAGGTCACGTCCACGTCGGTGGTGCCGAAGGTGGTCATGACCGAGAGGGCGAAGTAGACGTAGTCGGACCAGAGCGCGGGGCCGTCGCCGGGGAAGTCGAGGGCCCGCTCGCCCTCCACCAGGTTGTCGGCGTGGAAGCAGACCGCGAAGGCGGTCAGGACGCTCGCCCAGGCGGTGACGACGAGCGCGAGCGCCATCACGACGCGGACGCCCTCGGGGAGCTCGGTGCCGAGGTGGCCGGGGCGCCAGACCACCGCGACCAGCAGGGCGGCCGCGGCGATGGAGAGGGAGACGCCGGGGCCGGGGGCGGTGCCGAGCACGTACCGCTGGAGCACCGTGCCGCGCTCCTCACGGCGCCCGGCCCAGGCCCGGATCGCCTCGGGTCCGGCGGTGGAGAAGGCGGTGAGGGTGACGGCCAGGTACGTGGACAGGTACGAGAAGAGCACGGTGACGCCGGCGTCGGCGGTGGAGAACCGGTCCGTGTCGTCGAGGACCAGCAGGAGCAGGGCCGTGGTGCAGCCCGCGACGATCCAGCTCACCGTCGAGCGGGGGCGCTCGGGGAGCCAGGAACGCACCAGGGGCACGACGGGAGCCTCTCGCCGCGGCGACGACCGGACGGTACGCGTGACAAGGTACGACATTCCGGACCCTTGACCGCGGAAGGCCGTACCGGGGGTGTCGCCCCCCGGTACGGCCTTGCGTACGCGCCGTGCGCGGGGTCAGGCCTTCTTGACCACGCTCGACTTGAGCTGCAGGGGACCGAAGCCGTCCACCTTGCAGTCGATGTCGTGGCCGTCGACGCCGTCGACGAGCCGGATGTTGCGGACCTTGGTGCCCGCCTTGATGCCGCCGGGGCTGCCCTTGACCTTGAGCGTCCTGACGACCGTGACCGTGTCGCCGTCGGCGAGCACGTTCCCCACGGCGTCCTTGACCACCTTGGCGCCGCCGGTCTCGCCCCCGGCGGCGGCGTCACCGCCCGCCGACCACTCGTGGCCGCATGTGGGGCAGACGTACAGCGCACCCAGCTCGTAGGTGTACGCACCGGAGCATGCGGGGCATGGGGGAAGGTTCTCGTTCACCCCCCGATCCTACGGAGCACCGTGATCACTTGCGAAAACGCGCGACCGGCACCTCAGGCCGGTCCGACGACGATCACGACGTCTCCGGCGGACCAGCGCCGGGTCTCGGTCTTCGGCGGGTTGAGGCGGGGGCGGCGGGCGTCGCGGGGGCGGTGGCCGATGGCGGCGCAGCCGTGCCGGGCGACCGCCTCGGCGAGGGCCGCGAAGGAGGCTTCGGTGTCGGCGGGGAGGAAGTCGGTGGCGGGGCGGAGCCGGACCCCGGTGCCGGTGGCGGCGAAGAGCTCGTCGAAGGCGGCCGCCAGCCGGTCGTCCCACGCCACCTGGGCCATGAGGAGGGCGGTCAGCCGGCCGGTGGGCAGGAGGTCGGCGCGGGGCCCGGCCGGGGCGAGCGGGCGGTTGCGGGCGTCGGTGAGTTCGGCCGTCACCGGCACGGTCCGGCCCGACTGACGGGCGCGGGCCCGGAGGTGGAGCAGGGCGACCAGGGTCCGGCCGTCCGGGTCGCCCGGCCCGTCGCCGTCGGGGCCGGCCAGGATCACCACGTGGTCGTACGCCTCCGGTTCCACCGGCACGTCGTCGTCGCCCCGCACCGCCGTCACCCCTCCCCGGACCAGGCCCTCCACCACCCGCTCGCCGCGCCGGTTCCAGCCCAAGACCAGCGCCCTGCGGGGAGCGCCCGCCGGAGCGGGCCGGGCGGGGAAGGCGGTCGTGGGGGCGGGGGTGGTCGCCGGGGCGGTCGTGGGGGCGGTGCCCGGTGCGGCGGGGAGGACGGTCGCGCGGTCGTCCTCGGCCAGGACGAGAAGCACGTCGCCCGGGTGCAGCACGGTGTCCGGGGGCGGGGAGAGGTGCGGGACGCCGTCGCCGCGGACGATCCCGATCGCGCAGGAGTCCGGGCAGGCGGCGGCGAGTTCACCGAAGCCGCGGCCGGCGAAGTCCGGGCGGCGCAGGGTGTGGAGTTCGGCTCCCGCGAAGTCCAGGAGGTCCTCCAGGACGAGCGCGAGCCCGGGTTCCAGGACGCACTGGACGAGCAGCCGGGCGGCCAGGTCGTCGGCGTCCAGGACGAGCGCGCCGGGCCCCGCGGCCAGGCGGGCCGTCGGCAGGTGGGCCCCGTCCCGGACCGCGGCCACGATCCGTACGGGACAGCCCTCCCCCACCGTCGCCCGCAGTGCCAGGAGCGTCCTGATCACCTGCGCGTCGGCGTCGGGGCCGTCCGGCGGCAGCACGACGACCGCCGCCGCCGCGGCGGGGGTGACCCGGGCCAGCGCGGCCGGGTCGGTGGGACGGCCCCGCCGGCACAGCAGCCGGACCCGGCCGCGGGCCGGTGCCGTGCCCCGCACCTCCCGCTCCATCTCGGCCTTGTCGCGGTCCGCCAGGACGACCACCGCGCCGCGCCGCCGCTGGGCGTGGGCGGCGAGCAGTTCGGCGACGAGCGTGGGCGTCTGCTCGGACCAGCCGAGCACCACCGTGTGGCCGCGCTCGACCACCGTGGTCTGGCCGCGCTCCAGCTCCGCGAGCCGGTCGGTGATGGCGGTGGTGACGAGGCCGACGAGGGTGGAGACGTACAGGAGCGACACCAGGGCGAGGAAGACCGAGAGGGCGATCCGCAGGGGCGGTCCGACCTCGCCGCCGAGCCGGAGGGTCTGGCCGACGGTCCGCCAGACGGTGGCCGCCTTGCCCTGGAGGGTGTCCGGGGAGGTGTCGTCGGTCCACACGAGCAGGGCGCTCGCGGGCGCCACCAGGGACAGGCAGGCCAGGGCCAGCCAGGCGACGAGGGCCGGCACCCCGCGCACCACGGTGCGGTCGACCCAGTACCGTGCCCGGTCCCGGGCCCCCGGTCGCGTCGCCGCCGGTCCCGCCGCCGGGCCGCCCGGTCCTCCTGCCCGCCGGTCGCCCCGCCGGGGCGACCTCGGGGAGGGGACCGTGATCTCGCGCTCCTTACGCACGGCAGCAGGGTGACGGCGACGGGGCCGCGAAACGCCGCCGACGCCCGCCGTTCATCCTTTCGGGCAAGCGCGCGGGAGGCAGGCGTTCGAACCGTTCACCGGGTCGCACGCCTCCTCGCGCGGGGGTACGCCGGCCTCAGCTCCGGAGGTACGAGGCTCCGTTGAGGTCCAGGATCGTGCCGGAGGCCCATTCGGCGGCGGGCGAGGCGAGCCAGAGGACCGCGGCCGCGATCTCGTCCGGGGCGGCGACCCGGCCGAAGGGGCTCTGCGTGCGGATCGCCTCGCCCTCGGCGCCGGTCAGGCGGGGCGCGACCCGTTCCGTGGCGAAGAAGCCGGGGGCGACCGAGGCGACGGCGATGCCGTGCGGCGCGAGGGAGACGGCGAGGGACTGGCCGAGCGCGTGCACGGCGGCCTTGGTGGCGCCGTAGGCGGGGTGGTCGGGCTCGCCCCGGAAGGCGCCCCGGGAGCCGATGTTGACGATCCGGCCGCCGGTGCCCCGGTCGATCAGACGGCGGGCCACGAGGTGGCTCAGGTTCGCCGTGGCGAGCAGGTTCACGGCGACGTGGCGCTGCCAGAGCGCGGCCCACTCCTCGTACGGGGTCTCCGCGAGGGGATGCGGGAGGTTCACGGCGGCGTTGTTCACGAGGACGTCGATGCCGCCGCCGCCCTCGCCGAGGGCCTCCGCGGCCGCGTCGACGACGCGGGCCGCCCCCTCGGGGTCGGTGAGGTCGCCGCCGACCAGGACGTGTCCGGCGCCTTCGAGGGAGTCGAGGGTGGCGCGGGCCTCGTCGGCGCGGGTGCCGTAGTGCACGGCGACCCGGTCGCCGTTGGCCGCGAACGCCCGGGCGACCGCCCGGCCGAGCCCTCGGGAGGCGCCGCTGACGAGGACGCCACGGCCTGAGTCGGGCAGCTGCACAGGGAGGCCTTCCGGTCGGGGACGTACCGTACGGTCCGTCATTCTGCCGGTACGGCGCGGGTGGTGGGCCCGTCGGGTCCGGCTTCGGGCGCGACGCGGAATCTGGACCACCATTTGGAAGGTTTTGTATGACTCCGGATACCGATCCGATCAGGAAGAGTTTCGAACCGATCATCAACGCCTCTATAGTGCGGTCGTTCCGAACGTCCCCTGTGCTTGCCTCTCGAGAGTCCGGTTGATGTCGGCGTCGCCCACCCCGTTCCGCCCCGCCCTGATCGCCTCCCTGCTGACCCTCGCCGCGGGCGGTGCGCTCACCGCCGCCGCGACGAGTGCCGCACCGGCCGAAGTCCGCCCCTCGCTGGCCTGGTTCGCGGTCTGCGGCGTACTGCTCCTCGCGGCCGCCGCCTTCGCCGTCACCTGGTACGCGCGCACCGCCCGCGGCCTCGCCAGGCGAGCCGAGCGGCTGACCGCCCAGGTCGCCTCCCAGGACGCCTACGCCGCCCAGCGCCAGGCCGCCGCCGAGCGCGAGGCCGCGGCCCTGAGCGAGCGTCACACGGCCCAGGCCGCCGCGGAGACGGCCGCCCACGCGGCCCGTACCGACGAACTGGTCCGCACCCAGCGGGCCGAGGCCGAGCGGCTCGCCGCCGGCCACGCGGCCGCGGTCGCCGGCCTGGAGCAGCGGCTGCGCCGCGCCGAGTCGGCCCGCTCCGCCGCCCTCGCCGCCGCCGCCAACGCGGCCGGCCGCATGCAGGCACTGGCCACGAGCATGATGGCCGACCTGCGCGAGATGGAGCACCGGCACGCCGCCGAGGACGTCCTCGCCGACCTCCTCCACCTCGACCACCGCACCGCCCAGGCGGGCCGGCTCGCCGACTCCGTCGCGGTCCTCACCGGCGCCCGCTCCGGCCGCCGCTGGGCCCGGCCCATCGTCATGGAGTCGATCCTGCGCGGCGCCATGGGCCGCATCGCCGGCTACCAGCGCGTCCGGCTGCACTCCAAGTGCGAGGCGGCCGTCGCCGGCCACGCCGCCGAGGGCGTCATGCACGCGCTCGCCGAACTCCTCGACAACGCCGCCAACTTCTCCCCGCCGAGCGCGGAGGTCCACGTCTACGTGGAGGAGGTCCCGGCCGGCGTCGTCATCACCGTCGAGGACAGCGGCCTGACCATGAGCGACGTCCAGCTGCGGCGCGCCGAGGCCGCCGTCGACGCGACCACCCAGGACCTGGCCGGCCTCTCCGGCACCCGCCTCGGCCTCCACGTGGTCGGCCGGCTGGCCCGCAAGCACAACCTGTCGGTCTCCTTCCGGCCCTCCGCCCGCGGCGGCACCGGCGTCGTCCTGATGGTCCCCCAGGAGATCGTCACCCGCGGTTCCGAGCCGGCGGGACCGCCCGCCCGGACCACCGCGCCGCTCGCCGTGCCCGGCCCCCGCACCGCCCCCGACGCCGCGCCGGCCGCCGCACCGGAGACGGCCCACGAGACCGCGGGCGAGGCCCCGGCCGAGGGCGACGACTCCGGGATCCCGCTGCCCCGCAGGCGGCGGGGCCGGACCCTCGCCGCCCACCAGGAGAAGACCCCGGCCGAACCGGCCCGCCCGGCCACGCCCCGCACCGGCGAGGCGGCCCGCGCCTCGGCCCGCTTCGGCGGCTTCCAGAGCGGACTGCGCGGCACCGAGCCGAAGTCCGGCGACACCCCCTCCGCCGGCTCCGGCGCACCGGCCGGCCCCTCGGCGGAACCGACCACGCCGCCCTCGAACCACCCCCATTCGGAAGGCAATCCGCGATGACCGGCACGACCACCGACGACAAGCTCAGCTGGCTCCTGGAGGGCCTGCTCGAACGGACCCCGGGGACCCGGCACGCCCTGGTGCTCTCCCGGGACGGACTCAAGCTCTGCCGCACCTCCGGGCTCACCGTCGACCAGGCCGACCAGCTCTCCGCCATCGCCGCCGGCATCCAGAGCCTGTCCCACGGGGCTTCCGTGGAGTTCGGCGACGGCACCGGCGGGGTCCGCTCGGCGATGGCCGAGTTCTACGGCGGGATCCTCTTCATCGTCGAGGCCGGGGAGGGCGCCCACCTCGCCCTCGTCGCCGACGAGGACGCGGACGCCGGGCTGGTCGGGCACAACATGTCCGAACTGGTCGAACAGCTGGGTGAGCACCTCGTCGCGAGGCCGCGGGGATGAGCCGCGTCAGGCCGGGTCGCGACGACTCCCCCGACCGGCTCTACACCCTGACCGGCGGCCGCAGCGGCACCGGGTCCACCGCCTTCGACGTGGTCACGCTCGTGGTGGCGGAGAGCGATCCGGTGCCCGGCATGCAGTCCGAGCACGCCGCCATCCTGCGCATGTGCCGCTTCCCCACCGCCGTGGTGGAGGTCGCCGCCGGGCTGGGGCTGCCCGTGTCGATCACCAGGATCCTCCTGGCCGACCTGCACGACACCGGCCGGATCAGCGCGCGGCACCCCCGCCCCACCTCGTACCGCCTTCCCGATCACGACATCCTGGAGCAGGTGCTCGTTGGACTCCGCA
The DNA here is from genome assembly GCF_042794995.1 of Streptomyces sp. NPDC056503. Lineage (NCBI taxonomy): Bacteria > Bacillati > Actinomycetota > Actinomycetes > Kitasatosporales > Streptomycetaceae > Streptomyces > Streptomyces sp. NPDC056503. Next base: position 12,231 of record NZ_JBHTST010000104.1, on the reverse strand, counting down.
ATCTCTGAGCAGCACCAGACCCTGAGCAGCACCGCCGACAACGGACTGAAGATCGTCGTCGTCGGCGGCTTCGGAGTCGGCAAGACCACCCTGGTCCGCTCGGTCAGCGAGATCCGTCCGCTGAACACCGAGGAGACCATGTCCCAGGCGGGCGAGGGCATCGACGACACCGTCGGCGTCACCGCCAAGACGGCCACCACCGTCGCCTTCGACTTCGGGCGGATCTCGCTCGACGCGCGCAACGTGCTGTACCTGTTCGGCGCGCCCGGCCAGGAGCGGTTCTGGTTCCTGTGGGACCGCCTCTTCTCCGGGACGCTCGGGGCGGTCGTCCTCGTCGACACCCGGCGGATCTCGGACTCCTGGTACGCCGTCGACCGCCTGGAGCACCACGGCACCCCGTTCGTCGTCGCCTGCAACGACTTCGGCGGGCCCGCGCACACCGCCGCCGAGATCCGCGAGGCCCTCGACCTCGCCGACGAGGTCCCGCTGGTCTTCTGCGACGCCCGGTCCCGGGAGTCCAGCAAGCAGGTCCTCATCTCGCTCGTCGAGCACCTGAAGAACGTCGTCGCCGCCGACCCCGAGCACGGTCCGCGGCCCGTCCCGGAGTCCACCCCGTGAACCCTGCCGAGCCCGCGCCCGTCCCGCTGAGCGGCCCGCTCTTCCACACCGACCCCGTCGAGCTGTACCGGCGGATCCGGCGGGACCACGGGGCCGTCGCCCCGGTCGTCCTCGACGGCGACGTGCCCGCCTGGCTCGTCCTCGGCTACCGCGAGCTGCACCAGGTCACCAGCGACCCGGTGCTCTTCTCCCGCGACTCCGAGCTGTGGAACCAGTGGGACGCCATCCCCGCCGACTGGCCGCTGCTGCCGATGATCGGGCGCAGGCAGCCGTCGATCCTGTACACGGTCGGCGAGCGGCACCGCGAGCGGGCCGAGGTGATCTCCGCCGCGCTGGAGGCCGTCGACCCCTTCGAACTGCGGCAGCGCGCCGAACGGTTCGCCGACGAGCTCATCGACGGCCTGTGCGGCAAGGGCGCGTGCGACATCATCGCCGAGTACGCCATGCTGCTGCCGGTCCGGGTCCTCGCCAGCATCTACGGCTTCGCCGACGCGCAGGGCCCGGCGCTCGTGACCGCCATGAACGACATGATCAACGGCGGTCCCGGCGCGCTGGCCGGCCAGCAGCACCTGGGCGGGTCGATGGTGGCGCTGCTCGCCGCCAAGGCGGAGACGCCCGGCGACGACGTCGCCTCGCGGATGCTCGGCAACACGGCCGGGTTCACCGTCGAGGAGGTCGCCCAGGACCTCATGGTGATGATGGCCGCGGGCCACCAGCCGACCGCCGACTGGATCGGCAACTCGCTGCGCCTGATGCTGACCGACGACCGCTTCGCCGCCTCGCTCTCCGGCGGCCGGCACAGCGTCGGCGAGGCGATGAACGAGGTCCTGTGGGAGGACACGCCCACGCAGAACGTCGCCGGCCGCTGGGCCTCGCGCGACACCCACCTCGGCGGCCGGCACATCGGCCACGGCGACCTGGTGCTCCTCGGGCTCGCCGCCGCCAACGCCGACCCGCACGTCCGGGCCGACGCCGGCGCCCTCACCGGCGGCAACAACGCGCACCTCTCCTTCGGCCACGGGGAGCACCGCTGCCCGTTCCCCGCGCAGGAGGTCGCCGAGACCATCGCCAGGACCGGCATCGAGGTGCTGCTCGACCGGCTGCCGGACGTCGACCTCGCCGTCGCCGAACCCGCCCTGACACGTCGCCCCTCCCCCTGGCTGCGCGGCCTCACCGCGCTGCCGGTGACGTACACCCCGACCCCCGCCCTTGGAGGGACCGCATGACCTGCCCCATCGACCACACCGCGACCGCCGGGCCCGTCGTCCTCGACCCGTTCGTCACGGACCTCGACGGCGAGAGCGCCCGGCTCCGCGAGGCCGGACCGCTCGCCCGGGTCGTGCTGCCCGGCGGGGTGCCCTGCTACGCCGTCACCCGCCACGCCGAGGCCCGGGCGCTCCTCACCGACGCCCGGCTCGTCAAGGACATCGAGCAGTGGGGGGCCTGGCAGCGCGGCGAGATACCGCTCGACTGGCCGCTGATCGGCCTCGCCAACCCCGGCAAGTCGATGCTGACGGTGGACGGCGAGGAGCACCGCCGGCTGCGCACCCTGGTCGCCCAGGCGCTCACCGCGCGCCGGGTGGAGCGGCTGCGCGCCGGCATCGAGGCGCTGACGACGGGGCTGCTCGACCGGCTCGCGGAGCGCCCGGCGGGCGAGACGGTGGACCTGAAGGCGGAGTTCGCCTACCCGCTGCCGATGAACGTGGTCGGCGAGCTGATGGGCGTGGACGCGGCGGACCACCCCCGGATGAAGGCGCTGTTCGACAAGTTCTTCTCGACGCAGACGCCGCCGGAGGAGGTGCCGCAGATGATGGCGGACCTCGGGGCGCTCTTCGCCGGGATCGTGGCGGGCAAGAAGGAGTCGCCCGGCGACGACCTGACGAGCGCGCTGATCGAGGCCTCGGAGGACGGCGACCGGCTCACCACGGAGGAGATCACCAACACCCTCCAGCTGATGGTGGCCGCCGGTCACGAGACGACCATCAGCCTGATCGTGAACGCCGTGGTCGCCCTGGAGACCCACCCGGAGCAGCGCGCCCTGGTGCTCAAGGGCGAGGTGCCGTGGGAGAACGTGATCGAGGAGACCCTGCGCTGGTCGACGCCCACCTCGCACGTGCTCATCCGCTTCGCGAGCGAGGACGTCCAGGTCGGCGACCGGGTCCTGCCGAAGGGCGAGGCGCTGATCGTGTCGCACGGCGCGATCGGCCGGGACGAGCTCCAGCACGGTCCGACGGCGGGCGACTTCGACGTCACGCGCGAGACGATCCGGCACATCTCCTTCGGCCACGGCCCGCACGTCTGCCCGGGCGCGGCGCTCTCCCGTCTGGAGGCCTCGGTGGCGCTTCCGGCGCTCTACGCCCGCTTCCCGGAGCTGCGTCTCGCGGTGGGGCGCGAGGAGCTGCGGAACAAGCCGGTGGTGACCCAGAACGACCTCTTCGACCTGCCGGTCGTGCTCGGCTGAGACACCCCGCCGCCCTCGCGCGGCGGTCGGCGAAGCCCGCTCCCCTCAGGGGGGCGGGCTTCTTCGTGTGCGCGGATCGCGGGCGTGCGGGATTTCCCCCTGGGCGTGCGGGATTTCCCCTGTCCGACGTCTTGACGCTCTCGGGACGCCACGCCTAGCTTGCTCAAGGTCTTGCTGAAAGTTACGGCAAGTTCTTTCAACCCCCGTGGCGCGCCGTCCCGTTGACCGGTACGGCGGGTCTCCCGCACCCGCACCCCCACGAGGAGCACACCCATGAGGTTCGGCCTCACCCATGCCTTCCGGCGGCCGACGGCCGGTCTGGCGACCGCCGCGCTGGCGCTCGGCCTGACGACGGCGCTGGGCGCGCCGGCGACGCCCGCGGCGGCCGCCCCGACCGCCAACGGCGGCAAGAAGGTCACCGCCGTCCTGTTCGAGTGGAACTTCGACTCGATCGCCCGCGAGTGCACGAACACCCTCGGCCCCAAGGGCTACGGCTACGTCCAGGTCTCGCCCCCGCAGGAGCGCATCCAGGGCCCCGCCTGGTGGACCGCGTACCAGCCCGTCAGCTACAAGATCCAAGGCCCGCTGGGCGACCGCGCCGCCTTCCGGAACATGGTGGACACCTGCCACCGGGCCGGGGTGAAGGTCGTCACCGACGCGGTGATCAACCACATGACGTCGGGCTCCGGCACCGGCACGGCGGGCACCGCCTACGGCAAGTACACCTACCCGGGCTTCTACTCCGACCAGGACTTCCACGGCTGCCGCCGCCCCATCGGGGGCAACTACTCCGACCGGTACAACATCCAGGAGTGCGAGCTCGGCGAGACCGGCCAGCCCTCGCTGTCCGACCTGAACACCGGCAGCGACCACGTCCGGGGCACGATCGCCGGGTACCTCAACGACCTGCTGTCGATGGGCGTCGACGGCTTCCGGATGGACGCCGTCAAGCACATCGCGGCCGGCGACCTCGCGGCGATCCGCTCCAAGCTGACCGACCCGGACGTCTACTGGATCCAGGAGGCCATCCACGGCGCCGGCGAGGCCGTCTCGCCCAGCGAGTACCTGGCCACCGGCGACGTCCAGGAGTTCCGTTACACCACCGACCTCAAGCGGATCTTCACCAACGAGAAGCTCTCCTACCTCAAGAACTTCGGCGAGGCGTGGGGCTACATGCCCTCGGGCAAGAGCGGCAGCATGGTCGCCAACCACGACACCGAGCGCAACGGCAGCAGCCTCAACCACCGCGACGGGTCCCGCTACACCCTGGCGAACGTCTTCATGCTCGCCCACCCCTACGGCACCCCCTCGGTCCACTCCGGCTACGAGTTCGGCAGCAAGGACGACGGCGCGCCGAACGGACACACGGTCGGCGCCTGCTACGCCAACGGCTGGTCGTGTCAGCACGCCTGGCGCCAGATCGCCAACATGGTCGGCTTCCGCAACGCCACGGAGGGCACGGCGGTCACGAACTGGTGGGACAACGGCAACAACGCCATCGCCTTCGGCCGCGGGACCAAGGGCTTCGTCGCGGTCAACCGCGAGGGCGGCGCGATCACCCAGACCTTCCAGACCTCGCTGCCGGCCGGCACCTACTGCGACGTCCAGCACGGTGACCCCACCGCGAACGGCGGCTGCACGGGCACCACGTACACCGTCGGCGGCGACGGCAGGTTCACGGCCACGGTCGGCGCGAACGACGCCCTCGCCCTCCACGTCGGAGCGGGCGGCGACAAGCCCGAGGAGGGCGACAACAGCGTCACCGTCTACTACGGCACCGACAGGAACTGGTCGGCCCACCACCTCCACTACGCCCCGACCGGCGGCCAGTGGACCACCGCCCCCGGCGTCGCCATGGAGGCCGCCTGCGCCGGCTGGGTCAAGAAGACCGTCGCCCTGGGCTCCGCCACCGGCATGAAGGCCGCCTTCAACAACGGTTCCGGCACCTGGGACAACAACAACGGCGTCAACTACGCGCTGGGCACCGGTGACGTCACCGTCAAGGGCGGCGCCGTCGGCACCGGCAACCCCTGCGACGACGGCGGCGAGCAGACCGGGACCGGCGCCTCCTTCGCCGTCACCGCCACCACCGTCCCGGGCCAGGACATCCACCTGGTCGGCGACATCGCCGCCCTCGGCGCCTGGTCCCCCGCCGCGGCCCCGAAGCTGGACCCGGCGGCGTACCCGGTGTGGAAGCTGGACCTGGACCTTCCGGCGGGCACCTCCTTCGCGTACAAGTACGTCCGCAAGGACGCCGCGGGCACCGTGACGTGGGAGAGCGGCGCGAACCGCACCGCCACCGTCCCGGCCTCCGGGCGGCTCACCCTCACGGACGCCTGGCGCGGCTGATCCGCGACCGCACCACGGGTGGGGCCGGCCGCGCGCCGGTCCCACCCTCGGCGTTCCCGCGCGTCCCACCCTCCTCGGCCCGCTCCTCGGCCTCCCTCCACCCCTCTCTTCGCAAGAGTTTTCTGAAACACCCTGCAAGATCTTGCCGACATGATCGACGGGCTGCTTAACTCCTCAGCGATCCGCGGCAGTTGCGGCCCGTGACCGAGAGGAACAGCCATGAGCAGCGCGTACGACGTCCTCGTCCTGGGAGGGTCGGGCGTCGACACCATCGTGTACGTCCCCGAGCTTCCGCTCCCGTACGCCGACAGCTACATGATCCAGCCCGGCATCGAGACCCGCGCCGGGCAGACCGGCGACTTCGTCGCCCTCGGACTCAGCTCGCTCGGCCTGCGCACCCACCACATCGACATGATCGGCGACGACCCCTCCGGCGACCTGATCCGCGCCTTCCACCGCGACCGCGCCATCGACTTCACCGAGGTGCCCCAGCCCGGCGGCACCAAGCGCGCGGTCAACCTCGTCGGACCGGACGGACGCCGGCTCTCCCTCTACGACAACAGCCGCTCCGACGAGGCCGACCGGCTCCCCGAGGACACCGTCCGCAAGCTGGCCGCCGCCAGCAGGCACGCGCACGTCTCCATCACCTACCCGTGCGCCCACGCCCTCCCGCTGCTCCACGAGGCGGGGCTGACCGTCTCCACCGACCTGCACAACTGGGACGGCGAGAACCCCTACCACGAGGAGTTCGCCTACGGCTCCGACCTGGTCTTCGTCTCCACGACGGCCCTGTCCGACCCGGAGGCCACCATGCGGCGCGTCCTGGAGCGCGGCCGGGCCGAGGTCGTCGTCGCCACCGCCGGCGCCGAGGGCTCCTACCTCCTCACCCGAGACGGCGGAGCCCCCCTCCACGTCCCGGCCGTCGCCCCGCGCGGACCGGTCGTCGACTCCAACGGCGCGGGCGACGCCTACGCCTCGGGCTTCCTCTTCGGCCGGCTCGCGGGCGAGCCCGTCGAACGGTGCGCCCTCTACGGCGCGATCGCCGGCGCCCACGCCTGCACCGTGCCCGCGACCGGCAGCGACGCGATCGACCGGGCCGCCCTGCTGGCCGAGGCCGCGGCACTGACCGGGCCGGAGGACGCCGCGTGAGCGCCGACCGCTTCGACGTCCTCGTCCTCGGCGGCGGTGTCGCCGGCTGTGTGCTGGCCGCCCGGCTCAGCGAGGACCCGGGCCGGTCCGTCTGCCTGGTCGAGGCCGGGCCCGACCACGGCCCCGACCCGGCCGACTGGCCCGCCCCGCTGCTCGACGCGCGCGCCCTGCCCCGCCAGGACCTGTGGGAGCGCAAGGTGGCGGCGCACCGCTTCCGGGCCCGGGTCGTCGGCGGCTCGTCCTGCGTCAACGGCTGCTGGAACACCTGGGGTTCGGAGGCCGACCACCGCGAGTGGGTCCGGGCCGGGGGGGGCCGCGCGGGGGGGGCCCCCCCCGCGGCCCCCCCCGGCCCCCCCCGCCCCCCCCCGGGGCGTGGCGCCCGCGCCCCCCCCCGCCGCACCC